>DAIAMA010000063.1 GCA_027438535.1 bacterium | reverse complement strand
GTTTTCCTCCGTGTCGCGCACGAAGCTTTGCTGAATCTTTGGGTGATCGTACAAACGCAGTTGATCCAGTTCGGCGGGCAGCACTTCCTGCCCGCGCTCCGGCAGCGCGGTGCGGCTCTTGTAGTATTCGCCCAGCCCGTTATCGACGATGGCTTGCGCTACCGCTTGGCAGCCGCGGCAGCACATGGGCTGCGCCTGCGCCGCGATCACGACGCTGAATGCCGCACCCGGCACGAGCGGCTGCCCGCAATGGTAGCAGGAAGCCGCCTGCGTCATGGCGCGCCGACGGAAACGAAGGGCTGTTCGAATTCAGCCGCACCCGTGCCGTGCTCGACGCGCAGCAGAGCCGTCCATTGACCCGGCGCCGTCAAGCGCAAAGTGCCGTGATATGTCCCAGGCACGCCGGGGCTCAGGGGAATAACCAGGTCCGCGTCGCGGCGCGCCGGGCGCGACAGCACTAGTTGCACATCCGCGCCGGTAAGCGGCGCGCCGGCGCGATCGCGCACGCGCACCGTGATCTCGGCTGATTGGTCAAGTGTCAGCCGTTCTAGGCCCACGACGCTGACTTGCCAGCCGAGCAGGTTTTTTTGATATTGTTGCTTGAGATGCTCGCTGATGCCCTTGGCCGCCTCCTCGCCGTGCGGCACCACGCCCGGGAAAGCGGTATGCACGCCGCCGTGCATGCCATTGGGCAGCACGTATCTGGCAATCGATTCCGGCAAGCCATTCGTCGCCATATAGGCGAAGCCTCCCAGCACCAGGAACAACGCCAAGAAAAACCCGATGAATAGTTTAGGCGCCCAATGCAGTTTTTCATTCCCCGCGCGGCGCCGCGCATTGATTAAATTCAGCACGAAAGCCGTGGCGATGAAAACCGTGACATGCATTGCCACCACATCCAGGCCGGGCCAGTCGCGAGAGGCAAAGAAGAAATAAGCCAACAGCGGTATGCTTGCGCTGATGACGCTGCACCAATAGGCAGGCAATTTGAACAAACGCAGCCCGTAAAACAGCACGACGATCACTGCGGCGCCGCTAAACACGGTAGTAAGCATGGCTAGGAAATTCCTTTCTGGAAATAAAATCGGGCCGGGCTCGCATGGGCGTCTTGCGGCCGGCTCAGCGGTGTGATGACGAACTCGAATGCATGGGTGCGCGCCGCTTGCGCCGGCGGCAAAGTAACACTGGCCTGCACCATCAGGCTCTTGCCGCCTTTCACCATCACTCGGCGAAAATTGCCGAAGTCCGCCGCCTGCTCCGGAATGCCACGCACGTCGAGACGATAAGTTTCATCGCGGCTCGTCCTATTGTCGATGTGGATATGGTAACGATTGCGAATCTCGCCGCTGGACAGCAAGACATACAGCGGCTGGCGCACCTGGGTCACCGCTTGATCGAATGCCACGCGGCTCATGACGCTATAGGCCAGGAATCCCGTCATGGCGGACAATGCCGCGCCATAGCCAAGAACCTTTAGGCGCTTCCAGTGCAGCCGCGGCGGCTGGCCTTGCTTAAGCGTGCTCTCGGCATCATAGCGAATCAAGCCCGGCGGAAAACCGATCGAGCGCATGATGCTGTTGCACGCATCGATGCACAAGCCGCAGGAGATGCACGCATACTGCAAGCCATTGCGGATATCTATCCCGGCCGGGCACACTTGGACGCACAAAGTGCAATCGATACAATCACCGAAGCCCTTCGCATGGCGCGCCTCCAAAGTCTTCACGTCGGTGCGCAGCGCGGCGCGCCCGAGCTTGCCTTCGCCGCGCTTTTCGTCATAGCTGACGGTCAGCGTTTCCGGGTCATACATCACACTCTGAAAACGCGCATAGGGGCAAATATAGGTGCAAATCTGCTCGCGCGCGAGTCCTGCCGCGACATAGGTGGAGAGCGTCAGAATCCCCGTCGTCCAATACGCCGCCGGATTCGCCTGGCCGCTAAAGAAATCGCCGAACAATTGTGGCGCATAGGTGAAATAAGCGGTGAACGTGAATGCCGTCCAGAATGCGAGCAATAGCCAGATGAAATGCGTGGCGCCAAGCTTGAAAATTTTCTCGGCATGCCATGGCTGCTTGTAGAGCCGAATGCGCGCCGGGCGCTCGCCCTGAATCATGCGCTCGACCCAGGTAAAGCAATCGGTCCACACCGTTTGAAAGCAGAAGTAGCCGCAGAAAGCGCGCCCGATCAGGCTGGTGATGAAGAATAATAGCGTCGCCGCGATGAATAACAACAGCGACAGCCAAATCAAATCCTGTGGATAGACAACGAGGCCAAACACATAAAATTTGCGTGCCGCGATATCCAGCAGTATGGCTTGGTGCGGACCTTCCCCGCGCGGCCACGGCAGCCAGACCAAGCCGAAAAATATGCCGTAGGCGAGCCCCAGCACACCCCATTTGAAGTTGCGGAACGGGCCATGAATCGAGCGCGGAAAAATCGGAATGCGCTTTTGATACAGCGCGCTCTGCTCTTCAATGCCTGCTTGCATTCCGCTTTCCGTTCGAAGAAAAAAGACCCCGCCTATCGGACGGGGTCATTCTAAAATCAAATCTGAACCGCGGAGGACGCAGCTTATTACGCGCGTCAATCTCGTCTCTCGAAACGTCGGCGTTCTCCGTATCCGCTGCGATAAAACGGGCTTATTTCCCGCCGCCTAGCTCATGTACATACACCGCCAGCACCTTGATTTGCTCTGGCTTCAAGCGCTGGCCCCACGCCGGCATGACGCCTTTGTTTAGCCCATGCTTGATGACCGTTTCCACCGCCGCCAACTTCTTTTGCGGGGTCGCGGCGCCGGGCACATCGGCCCACAGCCAAATTTTGTCGGTGAGATTCGGTGCGCCGATGACTTGACGCCCCTTGGCATCGTTCCCGTGGCAATAGTAACAGCCGGTGGCGGTTTCGGAATGAAACAGCGCCTTGCCGGCTTCCGCCTGGCTTGCATCGACCTGCTCGCCGGATAGCGAAAGCACATAGCTGGCGAGTTGCGCAATCTGCTCGCCGCTCAATGCTTCACCGAATGGCGGCATATAGCCGTGACGCCCGCCGCTTATCGTCTCTTGAATTTTTTCGTACGTACCGCCGTAGAGCCAATCGTCGTCCGCCAAGTTCGGGGCGAAGCCGCGCTTGCCCGCGCCCCCCGTCTGATGACATGCCGCACAGTTGTCGGCGAACAATGGCTTACCGGCGGAAGCGATGAAGTTATTCAGATCGGGATCTTTCGCGATTTTATCGAAGGGTAGCGCTTCCACTTTCTCGAAGTAAGGCTGCTGCAATTTGGCATGGGCATTCAAATCGACCATCAAATCGGAACGCGTATTCCAGTCGGTGGTTTTCCGTACGCCCTTGTCGTCCGTATATGTGATCTTGCCCAAGCCATGCGTAAAGCCATTCGCGATCGGCCACGCGGGAAAGTACACCCAATACGCGATCGCAAAAACAATGGTCGCGTAAAAGGCCCATACCCACCAGCGCGGCAAGGGGTTGTTGTATTCCTGCAAATCGCCGTCCCAGGCATGCCCGGTGGTTTGCACCGCTTGCGATTGTAATTTTTCCTTGCTCATGGCTTGTGTTCCTTGGCTTCCGGTTCGTCATCCAGAAACGGGATATTTTTAAAGGATTCCAATTCTTGGCCGCGTTTTTTGCTGCCATACACCCACAGCAAAATACCGACGAAAGTCACGAAAAAAATCACCAGTCCCAGGGACTTGGCATTCGCTAAGTTAGAGAGCCACTCAATCATCGCGCGCGCTCACTTAGCGGAATTTCGCAAAATGATCGGCGTCATATTTGCTGAAATCGACCATCGTGCCCAGCACCTGCAAATACGCCACCAAAGCATCCATCTCGGTGATGTTATTGCGATCGCCGTCGTAATTTCCTTCTTGCGCCTGCTTCACCAAATTCTTCTCGGCATCGGGGATATGCAGCATTTCCGCGGTTTTCGCGCCGAATTGCTTCACATTGCGCTGGTACTCCGCTTCGGTGAGCGAATAGGGCACACCCACTTTGCGCAGCGCCTTCAGACGATCCACCAGATCGGACGTATTGAGCGGCGTAGTGAGCAGCCATGGATAATTCGGCATCACCGATTCCGGCACCATGGAGCGCGGCGCGATCAGGTGCTGCACTTGCCATTCGTTGGAATACTTTTTACCTACGCGCGCCAAATCCGGCCCGGTGCGCTTGGAGCCCCACTGAAACGGATGATCGTATTGAGATTCCGCCGCCAGCGAGTAATGCCCGTAGCGCACGGCTTCTTCCACCAAGGGCCGGATCATTTGCGAGTGGCACAGATAGCAGCCTTCGCGCAAATAGATATCGCGCCCGCGCGACTCGAGCGGCGTATAGGGACGCACCCCAGCCACCTTTTCCACGGTGTCTTTAATCAGGAACAAAGGCACGATTTCCACCAGACCGCCGATACTGATCACGATCATCGTGATCACCATCATGAGACCGACGTTGGTTTCAATCCATTCATGTTTAAAATTGAAATTCATCGCATTTCCTCGAAATTCCGGCCCGCGCTCAAGCGCCCGCTTTCGCCAGCTTGGCGGCAAATTTAGCTTCCAGTTCCACGGCTTCGCGCGCGCCCTGGCGAATCGTGCGGAAAATGTTGTACACCATGATCAGCATGCCGGAAAAGAAAAACAGCCCGCCGATGACGCGCATGATGTAGAACGGCCTCACCGCCGCGACCGTCTCGGCAAAGGAATATTTCAAGTTGCCGAAATCGTCGAAAGTGCGCCACATCAAGCCCTGGGTAATGCCGGAGATCCACATCGCGATAATGTAGAGCAGGATACCGATGGTAGCGAGCCAGAAGTGCCAATACACCAAGCGCTGACTATAGAGTTTGGTATCCCACAGCTTGGGGATCATGTGGTACATGGAGCCGAAGGTGATCATCGCTACCCAGCCCAAAGCGCCCGAATGCACGTGGGCGATGGTCCAATCGGTGTAGTGCGACAAGGCGTTCACGCTTTTCAGCGCCATCATCGGGCCTTCAAACGTGGACATGCCGTAGAAGGACAGGGCTACCGCCATGAAGCGCAGGATCGGATCGGTGCGCAGCTTATCCCGCGCCCCGGAGAGCGTCATGATGCCATTGATCATGCCACCCCAGGACGGCAGCAAAAGCATGATGGAAAACGTCGCGGCCAGCGTCGACGTCCAATCGGGAATCGCGGTCCAGTGCAAATGGTGCGTCCCCACCCACATATAGAGAAAGGATAAGGCCCAAAAGTGAATGATGGACAAACGGTAGGAATAAATCGGGCGCCCGGCTTGCTTCGGGACGAAGTAATACATCATGCCGAGGAATGCCGCCGTCAAGAAGAAACCGACCGCATTGTGGCCATACCACCATTCCACCATCGCATCCTGCGCGCCGGAAAACAAGCTGTAGGACTTCATCGAGAACAGGCTGACCGGCACCGCGAGATTGTTGAAGGTATGCAGCAGCGCGGTGGCCAAAATAAAGGCGAGATAGAACCAATTGGCGACGTAAATATGCGGTTGCTTGCGGCGCATGATGGTGCCGATAAACACCGCCATATAAGCGAGCCACACCACTTCGATCAAAATATCGATTGGCCACTCCATTTCCGCATATTCGCGGGCTTGGGTATGCCCTAGCATATAGCTGATCGCGGCCAGCACGATCACCGCTTGCCAGCCCCAGAAAGTGAATTTCGCCAGCGCATCGGAAATCAGGCGGGTTTGGCAGGTGCGTTGCACCACGTAGTAAGAAGTCGCGAATAAGGCGGAGCCGCCGAAGCCGAAAATCACGCCACTGGTATGCACCGGGCGCAATCGCCCGAAAGTGATATAGGGGATATCAAAATTAAGCAGAGGCCAGGCAAGCTCGGCGGCAATGTACACGCCTGCCAACATACCCACCACTCCCCAAACCAAGGACATTACCGAAAACTGCCGAACGACGTCGAAATTGTATTGCTCTTTGCTCGTTACGCTTACCGCCGCCATGCTTGACTCCCGCGCGCGCCCATTTGGGCTAAATATTTGATAGTTAAGCTAAATGCCCGTTATTTCCAATTTTTACGTTAATTTATAATTATATTCTGAAATTTAATTTGTTTGCAAGAATGACCGTATAGAGACGCGCTACCAATCTACTTACCGGACAATAACTGCTTGATATCATGCACCATCGGCCCGGTACCCGAGCCAAAGACATACATCAAGCGCAGCCGCCCCTGAGGATCGAACACATAAGTATTGGCACTATGATCCAAAGAATAACCCGCCTTCGAGGCGCTATCTTGCTTTTTGTAAAACACCTTGAATGCCTGCGCCACCTGTGCGATTTCAGACTCCGTCCCGGTTAGACCCAGAAATGACGGGTTGAAGGTCGGCACATACTGCGCCAGCATTGCCGGCGTGTCGCGCGCCGGGTCCAGCGTCACGAATAGCACCTGCACTTTGCTTGCGTCCGCACCTAGCTGCTTGAGAGTGAGCGCTAATTCACTCAAAGTGGTCGGACACACATCGGGGCAATGGGTATAGCCGAAAAACATCACCACCACCTTGCCGCGGAAATCCGCCAAGGTGCGGCGCTGGCCGTGCTGATCGGTTAAGTTGAAATCCTTACCCCAATCGACCCCGGTGATATCGGTTCCTTGGAACGGACTTTTGCCGGGCGCGCTGGGGCCGCAAGCGCCGAGCAATAGCACTAACAACACGCAGCCTAAGCGGTATGCCATTTTCGATTTCCTGAAAAGAGGATGAAATTATCCGATTTTAAGGCCGGATTGTCACTAGCCTGACGAAAAAGCTTTAAGCGGTGGTATTAATCGTCCGCCCCAGGTGCGGCGGCAACGCGGAAATAGCCGGCGCTTGCGAAATAGCCTGAATCAGCGATAACGCCGCTTGCGTCTGCGCATCCAAGGCTTTCTTCAAGACCAGCACACCGCGCAAGTCTTGCGCGCCGGTCAAGAAAGTGGTCAGGATGCTCAGGCGGCATCTGACAGGCTTGCTCAACTACAGCCGACACAGAATCAG
>DAIAMA010000062.1 GCA_027438535.1 bacterium | reverse complement strand
TGCTCAAAATCGAAGTGACCAGCCGCGATGTCGCGGAACTCGCCGCCGAAATGTGCGGCCCGCTGTTCGCCAAAACCACCGCGGCGCAAGTGCCTGTGGATGGCGGAAACGAGCGGGTAATTTAAGATGCGCGGCATGCAAGTCGAAACCCTGCGCTGGCGGGATCAAAAACTGGAAATGATAGACCAGCGCGTTTTGCCTATCAGTCTGGTGTATCAAAGCTACGATTCCGCGGCGGGCGTGGCCGAGGGCATTCGCGGTATGGTGGTGCGCGGCGCGCCGGCCATAGGCTGTGCGGCCGCGTATGGCGTGGCGCTGGAAGCCTTGCGTCTGGCGCATGAACCCCCCGATATTTTCTCCACCCGGCTTGAAGCGGGGTTTGCGGCGCTGGCGCAGAGCCGGCCCACCGCGGTCAATTTGTTTTGGGCCTTGGCTCGCATGCGCGGCGTGTGGGAGCCGATGCGCGCGGCCGCGCCGCGGCAAATCGCGGCGCGCCTGCTGCATGAAGCGCACGCGATATTGGAAGAAGATGTTCGCATCAATCGCAAAATGGGCGAACATGGCGCGGCGCTGCTGCCGCAAGAGGCGCGCGTGCTGACGCATTGTAATGCCGGCGCCTTGGCGACCGCGGGACACGGCACCGCGCTCGGCGTGATCCGCTCGGCGGTCGAAGCGGGCAAGCGTATTGCGGTGATCGCGGATGAGACGCGCCCCTTCTTGCAAGGCGCGCGGCTGACGGCATGGGAAATGATGCAAGAAGGCATTCCGGTGACGCTGATCACCGATGGCATGGCCGGATTCTTGATGAGTCGGGGAGAAGTGGATGCGGTCATCGTCGGCGCGGATCGCATTGCGGCGAATGGCGATGTCGCGAATAAGATCGGCACTTACATGGTCGCGGTGCTGGCGCAGCGCCATGCTATCCCATTTTATGTGGCGGCGCCGATCTCGACCATCGATCCCGGCATGGCGAACGGCGCCGGGATCCCGATCGAAGAACGCGATCCAGCCGAAGTGCGCGGATTTCAGACGCTGAATTGGGCGCCGCACGATGTTCCGGTACGCAATCCGGCATTCGACGTTACCCCCGCCGAACTGGTAACCGCCTTGATCACTGAGCGGGGCGTGGTGCGTGCGCCCAATCGCGAGCGTATTTCAGCGCTGCTTTCATTTTCCTAAGGCACTTATCCGGTTGCGTGGATTATGGAGCGATTTCTCCATGACGGGCGCCAAGATATCTAGGCATATCTTCTTTTTGACGTGTGATTTTCCTATTCAACCCGGCAATTTTTGCCGGATTGCCGAAGATTTTTTCTTTTAACTGGCAAATAACTAGCAAAATTCGAAAGCTCCCTCAAGTTTTCTCCCCTTAAGCCGCAGATTGGATAGTCTGTTCCTTAACCCTGTGCTTAAGTGCTAGATGGTACAGCCGCCAGTAATAACATAAAGATGGTTTCTGCTTGATATCAAAACCGGACTGAAGCTTTCGAGGCCTCATTAAAGGGAATGTTAACTTGAGCCAAAGAATATTATTCATCACGCTTGAGTTCAGTACATGGGCAAATGCCAGTCATTGGCCGTATCCAATGAACTTCGGGCTGGAAGAAGGCTTGGCCGCGAGCGGCGTGGAGCATGTCACGATCCCTGCGTTCCATGAGATGCCTGCTTCTAACGTGAATTCATGGTTGAGCCGTGCGCGCGAAATCTGCGGCGAAGCTCGGTTCGATCAGGTTTGGCTGGAGATTGTCCACTCAAATTTGGACGAGCCTTTCCTAGAGTGGGTGGCGGCGCTCGCGCCGGTGCGCGTCGGCTTTATTTGCGAAAGCCTGGAGATCCATCCCGGTGAGTGGATCAACAATCCAGAGGGGACCCTTAGGAGGCAGAAAGCCGTCGAGCGACGGCTTCCCTATCTGACGCACATCGTGGCGGTGGACGAGGTCGATGTGAAGCGTTTTAACGGCGAAGGGCGGATACCCGCGACGTGGTGGCCTATCGAGGCAGTGCCGGAAAGTTTCATGACTCGCCATTCCGTGCCTCCCCAGCATCATTATGCGACTTTCTACGGTGCGCTTTACGGGGAGAGAAAAAGATGGCTTGAGGAGCCATGCTTGACGGGGTTGCTGGTCAGGCCGGATGCTTCGCCGGAACACGCTACCGATTTGCCGAAGCTATTTGATGATCTTAACAATTCCGTGCTTGCCTGCCTGCAAAATGGCATGGATAGCATGGAATTGTTTTCCTCGCACATGGCATCCTTGCGCCTGATTCGCAGAGAGTGTTTTTCTCTTTATCTCCAGGGTCTGCAAAGCGGTTGTGCGGTGGTCAACCTGCCTCAGTTCGGCAAGCTTTATGCAGGCCGGGTGACGGAAGGCATGGTGGCCGGGCGGCCTGTGATTTCCTGGGAAATCCCCGATCGCCCTAGTACCAAGGCGTTGTTCGAGGACGGCAAAGAGATTTTGCTGTATTCGCAAGACAATCCCGAGCAACTGGCCGCGCATATCCGTCGCATTCAACGCGAGCCGGATTTCGCCCGCTACCTGACCGAAAATGCCAGAAAAAAAATCGCCGAGCACAGCAGCGAAAAGTTTGTCACCCGTTTGCTTGGCTGGATCGCGAAACCGATGGCTAATGCCGGCGAGGCCGATGCCGCGCTGAATGTGGCCGATGAAAATGATCTGACGCAATTAGCGCGAGCCGGGTTATGGCAGGCGGGCGCGCCGCTGCGCTTGCACCTAGGTTGCGGCGAGCAGTATTTGCCTGGCTATATTAATATCGATTATCCGCCGAGCGAACATAATATGATGGAAGTGAAAGCTGATGCTTTTGCCAATATCACCGAACTGAATTTTCCGCCGGGCTCGGTTGACGAAATCAGATTGCATCACGTATTCGAGCATTTCAACCGGGTGACGGCGCTGGCGTTGCTCATTACTTGGTGCGGCTGGCTGAAGCCAGGCGGGCGGCTGCACATCGAGACGCCGGACTTGATGGGCAGCGCTAAGACATTGCTATCCAACGCTTCGCTCAAGGTAAAAATGGGTGTTGTTCGACATTTGGCGGGCGATCAGGCGGCGCCTTGGGCCTACCACATCGACCAATGGTTTCCGGAGCGTTTCGAACGTACGCTGAGCAAATTGGGTTTTGCGCCGATTCAGATCAAGACATGGAGTTGGCCGCATGAACCCTATCTATCGAATGTGGAGGCCATTGCGACCAAAGCGCAGAGCCTGCCGATGGAAGCGCTGTTGAATGCTGCGGACGAACTGCTCTTGGATAGTACGGTCGCGCCCGTCGAGGCGCCCTTGCACGAAATTTGGAAACGGCAACTCAGGGAGACGCTGGCGGGCAATGCGCCTCCGCCACCAACAAACGTGAAAATGCCGGACGTTTCCGGCATTGCGCAGGCAATCGATGTGCTGGCCCACTCGGCCTCGCAACTGCCTTTGGTGGATATTCACAATTTCAATCAGAACGAACGCGATAAGTGGATGCGCGAGAAAGCGCGGCAAATTCCCGCCGGCGCAATGGTGCTGGATATTGGCGCGGGCACCTGTCCTTATCGCCAGCTATTCAAGCACTGCCAGTATAAAACGCATGACTTTAAGCAGTACGAAGGCGTCAAGCTGGGCGGCGGCACAGGGTATGGTGATATCGACTATGTATCCGACATCACCGCCATTCCGGTACCTGATGCATCTTTCGATGTGGTGGTTTGTACGGAAGTATTGGAACACGTGCCAGAGCCTATAGAAGCGCTACGTGAATTTGCGCGCATCGTTAAACCCGGGGGGCGGATATTGCTGACCGCGCCGCTGGGTTCGGGGCTGCACCAACTGCCCTATCACTATTACGGCGGTTACACCCCCGAATGGTACAAATATGTGGCGCAAAAGTTTGGTCTGAACATCGTCGAGCTAGTGCCCAATGGCGGCTTTTTCCGGCTATTGGCGCAGGAATCAGCGCGCGTGGCATGGACCATGCAGCAACACCGGCATTTACACGGAGAAAACGTGGAATTCATCCAGCACTTGTTTGGCGAATGGATACCCCGCTATTTGTTCGCGCTGGAAGAGCAATGTTTTATTGACCAATTCACGGTCGGCTACCACGTCGAAGCCATCAAGCAATCATGAAAGCAGGTCAATGATTTCAGATCAAGAAATTTCCGCTTGCCGCGCCACTCAACTCGTGGGGATTGTATTTAGCAAGGACCGGCCTTTGCAGTTGGACGGAACCTTGCGTTCATTTTTTCTGCATTGCTGCGATGCGGACGATATTTTGCTGAAAGTGCTATACACCACATCCAATGCGCATCAAGAATCGCTCTATCGGTCATTGGCGGCCGATTATCCCGCGGTTGAATTTGTCGCGGAAGATCATTTTAAGAACGATCTGTTAGCGCTTGTCCCCGGTTTTTCCTATGTGCTGTTTATGGTGGATGACAATATCTTTATCCGGAATTTCAGCTTGGGTGAAATGGCGCAAGCACTCGACGAACAGACCGACGCATTGGGCTTTTCTCTACGGTTAGGGAAAAATACTACGTATTGCTATCCATTGGATAAGCCACAAGCCGTACCGCCATTCGAGGCCATTTCATCCGCTGTGTTGAAATACGATTGGACGAAGGCTGAGCACGATTTCAATTATCCGCTGGAGGTTTCCAGTTCGCTCTACCGCTGCGGCGATCTCGCGCCATTGCTCGATGCACTGTCTTATAAAAATCCGAACACGCTCGAGAGTGTCCTGGCGGGCAGCACGGGTCGATATGCATCAAACTTTCCCCGGCTGCTTTGTTTTTCCCATGCGGCGACTTTTTGCGCGCCGATAAATAAAGTTCAGGATTTTAATGACAATCGCGCAGGGGAATTAAGCGGCTATTCGATCGATGAGTTGGCAGACCTGTATGCGCAAGGCTACAGATTGGACCCGAGCGCTTATTCGAGCTTCACTCCGGCGGCTTGCCATCAAGAAGTGGAATTGATACTCGTGCAGGATAAGCAACCCATCCCGGCGGTTTCCATCATTATTCCTTGTTACAAACAGGCGGAGTTTCTCGGCGATTCGGTCGGATGCGTTCTGGCGCAGTCATTTACCGATTGGGAATGCATTATCGTAAATGACGGTAGCCCGGATAACACAAGCGAGGTGGCCAGATATCTGATCGGCGAGCACCCGGACAAAAGGATTCGGCTCCTGGAAAAATCCAATGGGGGCTTATCCAGCGCGCGTAACGCCGGCATACGAGCCGCCCGAGGCAAATATATTTTACCCTTGGACGCGGACGACGGGCTGCATCCGGATTATCTGAAGGAAACCGTCGCGGTTCTGGAAAATCATCCGGACTATGCGATTGTATACGTGGACGAAAAAAATTTCGGTAATGCCACGCACATCCATAAAAAGGGCCAATCCAGCCTCGCCGCCCTCATGTTCGCAAATGTCCATGATTACTGCTCGTTGTATAGGAAGGAAGTTTGGAAACAAGTGGGCGGATATTCTCCCGCCATGTATTTGGGAGGGGAAGATTGGAATTTTTGGTTGAGTGCCGCCGCGCTTAATTTCAAGTCGTTCCATTTGCCTTACCCCTTGTTTCTGTACCGGAATCGTGAAAATACGATGGTCGCGGAAACGCTGGCGAATATTAAGGAAGTCTGGTCGCATATTGTGTTTCACCACATCGGGCTTTATCGGGAGGAACACCGGCAGGAGGCCCAAGCTGCTTTGGAAGCAATGGCACCGCAAAACAAAGTCAAACTGGAAAAGGCGCTTCAAAAACACCACCTGAACACCTTGCTGCTTACCTTCTCCCGTCTTGCGGCGGGTATCGAGCACAATGGCGCGCCTGCTGGCCAACCCTTGGTATCGGTAATAGTGCCGACACATAACCGGCCTGATCTCCTTATGCGCGCGCTGCGTAGTATCAAGGCGCAAAGCTACCCGAATATCGAAATCGTGGTGGTGAATGACGCAGGCGTCGATGTGGAAAATATCATCAATTGGCTCGGCAAGGACGCGAATATCACATCCGTTCGCCACGGTAAAAATCGGGGCCTGGCTGCCGCCCGCAATACTGGTCTGCGCGTTGCGCGCGGCGATATTATTACTTATCTTGATGACGATGATATTTTTCTTCCGGATCATGTTGCAACCGTGGTTGATGCGCTGCAAAAAACCGATAAACCCTTTGTCTACACCGATACCGAGTACGTGCGCGAATCCATCGAACACGGGCAAATGAAGGAACTGGGGCGAGGCAAGCTTTATTCGAATGTCACCTATTCAAAAGAGCGTCTGCATATCGGAAATTTCATTCCGGTGAATAGCTGGGGACACTGGAAATCCATCCTCGCCCAGACGGGTTATTTCGACGAAGATATGGACAGTCATGAGGATTGGGATTTCCTCCTGCGCTGCTCGCGGCAATTCGATTTCGCGCACCTGCCCAAGGTTACGGTGCAAGTCCACCAGCGCGCCCAGGCTGACAATATGCTGCGCCGGGAACGCCACAAATTCTACGACACCTATCAATTGCTCTATGCCCGGTACGACGACTTTGGCAACGCGAAAATTGCCGAGGGCCGCCGTGCCATACTGGCGCAACTGCTTACTCAGGGAGAACGTTTGCCTGTCACTGTGCAGAGCAAGGATGCATCATGTGGCGATGCCAGTGCTCGACATGAATATGCTACTTGGCGTTCCAAGCGATCATTGCAGGAAATTGATGCGCAACTATTTGCGGAGCGTATGACGCTCGTTTGGAAAGCGCGTCCCCTGTTTCAGATCGTGATAATCTTAGCGCCCGGCGAAGAGCCGCGCCTAGCGGATACACTCGACTCTCTCGGAAGCCAATTCTATTCGGGATGGCGATTGACGGTTGTTGCCGATTTTCCAGCCCCGGAAGCGGCTTTCAATGAAGTGGCCCAATTATGCTGGATCGAAGCGCATACGGCTGGTGAACGCGTTACCGCTATCAATACCTTGATTGCCGAGGAGAACGCGGGATGGCTGCTATTTATCCCGCCGGGTACGGTTTTTGAGCCGCATACATTG
>DAIAMA010000061.1 GCA_027438535.1 bacterium | reverse complement strand
TACAAGGCATTCATGATTTTGCCGCCGGTACGCGCTTTGACGAAAAAGGTGCCGATGATCGACGCAATGATGGACACGCCGCCCAACACCAAGGGATAGAGCAGCGCTTTATCGCCCATGCCTTTTATCATCAAGCCGCCCAGCAACATGGTGGCGATGATGGTGACGGCATAGGTTTCGAACAAGTCCGCGGCCATGCCGGCGCAGTCGCCGACGTTGTCGCCAACGTTGTCCGCGATCACCGCCGGGTTGCGCGGATCATCCTCGGGAATACCGGCCTCTACTTTGCCTACCAGATCGGCGCCCACATCCGCGCCCTTGGTAAAGATGCCGCCGCCAAGACGCGCGAAAATGGAAATCAAGGAACCGCCAAAGGCCAAGCCGACCAGCGGCGCGATGTTCACCTCCGTCCCTGGCGGCGTCATGGCGGTGAGCAATGCGTAGTACCCCGCCACCCCCAGCAAACCCAAACCCACCACCAGCATGCCGGTAATCGCGCCGCTCTGAAATGCCACTTGCAACGCGGGATTCAAGCCGCTGCGCGCGGCTTCGGTGGTGCGCACGTTAGCGCGCACGGAAATGTTCATGCCGATGTAACCTGTCAGCCCGGATAAGCATGCGCCGATAGCGAAACCAATGGCGGTTAAGGCCCCGAGCTTCCAATACATGAGCACGAATAGCACCACGCCGACGAGAGCGATGGTGCGGTACTGGCGGTTGAGATAAGCCTGTGCGCCAACTTGAATCGCCGCGGCGATTTCCCGCATGCGCTCATTGCCGGTGGGTTTGGCAAGCACCCAACGGCTGGCGAAAAAACCGTAAACAATGGCAAGACCGGCGCAAGCGAGCGCGAACATCAGACCTGCTGACATGACTCCTCCTTCTTCTGGTTACATCGTTGTGTGCAGCCGATGGATTGGCCGTATTTTTTTACCTCGCCGCACGCGGACAAGGCGATTATTCGTACCGGCTAATGGCAATGCCTTTCTCGAAACGCGTGCCCGGCGTAAAACCGAATACTTCTTGCAACCGGCACTCGCGGATCAGCCGATCCACTGCCGCTTGCCCATGTTCTTTTTGCACTTCCGACAAAATCAGTTTGGCGGAATTGCCGTTATAAAAGCTGCCGAAGCCGGCTTGTAAAAGTAGCAGCTCGCGGGACGTTCCAAAGTCATGGCAAAAATCCTAACGCCAAAGCGCCGCGGGGGTCATGCGAGCCGCAGGCTGTGTTTCAGTCTCTGCTTTTCCCATGACCCCCGCGATCTCCATGACGCCGCGTGCGTTAAATTTTGAAAGCGCCCTTGAGCTTCTTCGGCACCGCCACGTTCTTCAGCCGCACGTAAGACGGCATACCGTCTTTATAAGGCGGGTAATCTTCGCCCTTGATCAAACCAGAAAGATAAGCGCGGCATTTCGGCGTAATGCCGAAACCATCGGGCGTAATGAAATTGCGCGGCATCATTTTTTCCTTATTCGCCACGTCTTTCAGCTCCGCCACGCCGATTTTCCATTTATAAGGCTTGTCGGACACGCGTACCACCGTCGGCATCACCGAGTTTTTGCCCTTGAGCGCCAAATCGACTGCCGCTTTACCCAGCGCATAGGCTTGCTCGACGTCGGTCTTGGACGCGATATGGCGCGCGGCGCGTTGCAGATAATCCGCCACTGCCCAGTGATATTTGTAACCGAGCTTGTCCTTGATCATGCCCGCCACCACCGGTGCGGCACCGCCCAATTGCGCATGGCCGAACGAATCGCGCGTGCCGGCTTCGGCCAGGAACTTGCCGTCGGGATAATGCGTACCCTCCGAGACAACCACGGTGCAGTAGCCGAATTTCTCGACCTTTTGCTTCACGGCGGCGAGGAATTTATCCTGATTGAACTCCACTTCCGGGAACAGGATCACGATCGGGATATTGTTCTCGTTGTCGGCCGCCATCCCGCCCGCGGCGGCGATCCAGCCGGCGTGACGTCCCATGACTTCCACCACGAACACCTTGGTCGAGGTCTTGCACATGGAAGCGACGTCGAAGCTCGCCTCGCGCGTGGAGATCGCGATGTATTTCGCCACCGAACCGAAGCCGGGACAGCAATCGGTAATCGGCAAATCGTTGTCCACGGTTTTGGGCACGTGGATGGCTTGCAGCGGATAGTCCATGGCCTCGGACAATTGCGATACCTTCCAGCAGGTGTCGGCGGAATCGCCGCCACCGTTGTAGAAGAAATAGCCGATGTTGTGCGCCTTGAACACTTCGATCAAGCGCTCGTATTCGCGCTTATTTTGCTCCAGGCTTTTGAGTTTGTAGCGGCAAGAACCGAACGCGCCGGACGGCGTGTAGCGCAATGCGGCAATCGCCTTCGCCGATTCCTTGGTGGTGTCGATCAGGTCTTCGGTCAGCGCGCCGATAATCCCGTTGCGGCCGGCATACACCTTACCGATTTTATCTTTATGTTTGCGCGCGGTTTCGATCACGCCGCATGCAGAAGCGTTGATCACCGCGGTGACGCCGCCCGATTGGGCATAGAAGGCGTTCATCTTGGCCATGACATATCTCCTTATTAAATCACTTATTTAAGCCGTTCTCTATTTTTGTTCGCGCCGCATCGCCTCGTGATCCGCCTGCACGCGCAGCAAGGTAATCACGCAATCGCCCAGATCGTCGTATTCTTCGCGCCCGGTACCGAATTGATCTTTCACCGAGTAAAAAAACTGGTTGCGATAGCGATTCTCGGCGACTTTGAAAATCACGAATTGACAGTCGCGTTTGCTCCATACAACACCGGCACTTCCGTCAATTCGCGATCGCCGCTATACAAGCGGATCTCGGCGTCCGCGACCAGCACTTCAACGGGCTTGCCGAAACGCCGCGCACCATGGTCTCCACGATATGGCGCTCGGTGTCGGTGAAATCGGGAATGAGGCTCATCAAAAAAATCGGGCGCGGCATGCCGCGCCCCAACATCTATGGATTAACCCAGCGCCGCGAAAATCTGATCGCGAATCGCTTCCACCTTGCCCACGCCCGCGACTTTCACATACTTGGGCGCGCCGGCCACGCCACTCGCCGCCCATTGATTGTAGAAGTTCACCAAGGGCTTGGTCTGCGAGTGGTATACATCGAGACGCTTTTTCACGGTTTCTTCTTTGTCGTCATCGCGCTGAATCAAATCCTCGCCCGTCGCGTCATCCTTACCCGCGACTTTGGGTGGATTGAATACCACGTGATATGTGCGGCCCGAAGCCACGTGCACGCGGCGGCCGCTCATGCGCTTGACGATTTCCTCGTCCGGCACATCCACTTCCACCACATAATCCACGTTAATGCCGAGTTTCTTCATGGCGTCGGCCTGGGGGATGGTGCGCGGGAAACCGTCGAACAAATAGCCCTTGGCGCAATCCGGCTGTGTTAGACGCTCTTTGATCAAACCCATAATGATGTCGTCGGACACCAGGCCGCCGGCATCCATGATTTTCTTGGCTGCGACGCCTAATGGGGTGCCGGCCTTGACCGCTGCGCGCAGCATGTCGCCGGTAGAAATTTGCGGGATGCCGTATTTGTCTTTGATGTAGTTAGCTTGCGTGCCTTTACCGGCGCCGGGCGCGCCGAGCAGAATCAACTTCATAAATTCTCCACTTTCTCGATTTTGGTATGCAGAAAACGTAATATCATACCACTGAACTCAGCAGGGAGATGGAGGGTAGATGGAATGCCGGAACAATTCTTTTTATCCCGGCATAAACCGGATTTACGTTTTAAATAAGGCTCTGACTTTGGCCAAATCTTCCGGCGTATCGACCCCCGCAGCGGGCGCCAGATCGGTCACCGCTACCGCGATTTTGTGGCCGTGCCACAGCGCGCGCAATTGTTCCAGGGCTTCGTACTGCTCGATCGCCGGCGGGGCGAGTTGCCGGTAGGTTTTGAGAAACGCCGCGCGGTAGGCGTAAATACCGATATGCCGGTAGATCGGCATCTCCTGCGGCAAGCGGGTGGGCGCATTTTGAAAGGCATCGCGCCCATAAGGAATCGGCGCGCGCGAAAAGTACATCGCATACTGCATACGGTCGAGCACGACTTTCACGACGTTTTGATTAAACAGACTCGCCATATCGTGAATCGCGTGGCAGGCGGTGGCGATGTCGGCGCTACCATGGCTTTCCAAACTGCTTGCCACATCGACAATCAAACGCGGATCGAGCAAAGGCTCATCGCCCTGCACATTGACGACGATCTCGTCGTCCGCCCAGTGGAGCGTGCTCACCACTTCCGCAATGCGATCGGTGCCGGAGGCATGATCCGTGGCGGTCATCAAGGCGTTGTAACCACAGGCTTGCACGATCTCGGCCACATGCGCATGATCGGTCGCCACCCACACTTCCTGCGCGCCGGATTTCAGCGCCAACTCCACTACCCGCACCACCATCGGTTTACCGGCGATGTCGGCCAGCGGCTTACCGGGCAGGCGCGTGGAAGCGTAACGGGCTGGGATGACAACTTTAAATGGAGCCATGGTGCATGGTGATTGCGTGAGCGGTGATTGGCGAACAAATGAAAACGCCCAATGACCTAATCACCCACTCACACCTCTTCTTCCGCCGGCAGCTTGCGCGCCTCGTCTTCCAGCATCACCGGAATGTCGTCGCGAATCGGATAGGCCAGCCGGTCGGGTTTGCATACCAATTCTTGCCGGTCTTTGCGATAAACCAGCGGCCCTTTGCATAAGGGACACACCAAAATCTCAAGCAGCTTCGCGTCCATCGGTGCTCCTCAATTTTTCCAATACCGCGCGCCCCGCGCCGGGATCGAGCGTCGCTTCCACCGGCAACGCCCAGGCATTATCGCCCACGAAATCGATGCATTTTACCGCGTCTTTTTCCGTCATCACGATTGCTTCGGATTCATGCCAGGGCAAATCCTGCGGCGTGAATGGGTGGTGGTCGGGAAACGGATGTTCGATAAAGCGCATGCCGAGTTTTTTCAAATAGGTAAAAAACCGTTCCGGATGACCGATCCCCGCCACCGCATGCACGCGCTGGCCGGCGAAAACCTCAGGCCGCGCCTTGAGTTCGGGGTTGCGCAGATTGTAGAACAGATCGCCGCTAAGTTGCATGGTGAATTCGTGCCGCTTAAGCGGCGCACCGGGCAGCCAGCCGTTGATCACCACCGCATCGGCGCGCTTTAAGCGCCACACCGGTTCGCGCAGCGGGCCGGCGGGCAACAATTGACCGTTACCGAACCAGCGCGCGGCATCGACCACCACCACCTCCACATCGCGCGCCAGACGATAATGCTGCAAGCCATCATCGCTCAAAATCACATTCACTTCCGGGTGGTTGCCGATCAACGCCAGCCCCGCCTCCACCCGATTCTGTCCCACCCACACCGGACAACCGGTCTTATGCGCGAGCAATACCGGCTCATCGCCCATCTCATTCGGATCGCTGCCGAGGTCCACGGGGCGCGGCAGCGTGCCTTTGCCGCGGTAACCGCGGCTGATAATACCCGGCCGGTAGCCGTGCGCCTTCAACAAAGTGGCCAGCGCAATCACCAAGGGGGTTTTGCCGGTACCGCCGACGGAAATATTGCCCACCACGATCACCGGCAGCGGCAGCTTGACGCTGCGCTTCCAGCCCAGGCGATACAAGGCACGGCGCGCGGCCGATAGCGCCCAAAATAGCAGCGACAAGGGCAGCAAGATCGCATGCCAGATCGACCAGCGATACCACTGTCGTTCGAGCCAAGTCATGAGATGGTTTGAATGATAGGTGAAGGATAATGGGTGATGAAGGTACGTCAGGATACGGTGCCGGTATCGCCACCCATTGCTTAGCTATTACCTTTTTTGCGCTGTGTGGCAAAAGTCAGGCGCGATAGTCCCGCCTGGCGCGCGGCCTCCATCACATTGACCACGGATTGATGCGTGCTATTCGCATCGGCGCTGATAATCACCACCGGTTCGGGCGTCGCGCTGCCCGCCGCGCGCTTTAATTCCAATGCCAAACCATCCACATCCTTGCCGGCGTAGGGCTTGCCATTCACCGTATAGTGCCCGGCCACATCCACCGCCACATTGATCGCCGTCGGCTTCTCTTCCGGCTTATCGGCCTGCGCCGTGGGCAGATTGATTTGCAACTCGGAGAATTGCGAGAAAGTGGTGGTGACCATCATGAAAATCAAAATCACCAGCAGTACGTCGATCATCGGAATCAGATTGATTTCCGGCTCTTCACGCTGCTTGCCGCGCTGAAAATTCATCGCCGCCGCCTTATTTGCGATCGCCGTGCAACACTTCCACCAGCTTGATCGCCTGCTGTTCCATGTCCATCACCAATGAATCCACTTTGGTGCGGAAGAAACGATAGAAAATCAGCGAAATAATGGCGACCATCAGCCCCATCGCCGTATTGTAAAGCGCGACGGAGATACCATGCGCCAACTCCGCCGGATTAGCGCCGCTGGGACGCATGGCGCCGAACAGCTCGACCATGCCGAGCACGGTGCCAAACAGCCCCCATAAAGGCGCCGCGGTGGCGATCGTGCCCAGCGTCGCCAGAAAACGCTCTAGCTCGTGCGCCACGGCACGGCCTTCTTCTTCGATCGATTCTTTCATGATGTCGCGCGTGCTGCTCGCATTGCGTAGCGCGGCGCCGAAAATGCGCCCGAGAGGCGAACCTTGCATGAGGCGGGTGAGCATGTCTTGCGTGATGCCCTTGGTTTGCAGTTCTTGCAACACGCCTTGCAGCAAGCCTTTGGGCGCAACCAGCTTGGCGCGGAGAGACCAGAAACGTTCGCCGATGACACCTAAGGCGAGGATGGATGCGAATATCAAGGGCCAGATCGACCAGCCCGCTTTTTCTATGATGCTTAGCACGCAGCTTCTCCATCGAAAATTGGCGTAACTTTAGCTTGCTAAGCCATTTTCAGCAAGAGAACTTGCGCGCGATGCGGCGCGCAACACGCAAAAAAATACCCCGGGAGGATGGCAACCCGGGGCGAAGCGGAGCAGAAACAATAACAGGGGGAATCCGAATCGAACGGCACGCTAAGCCTCGCTAC
>DAIAMA010000060.1 GCA_027438535.1 bacterium | reverse complement strand
TGCCCATATCGGCGTAAGACAGCTCATTCTCGCCATTGGCCTTGCGGCAGGCATTGATCGCCATCTCGAACGTCACCACCTTCCCCAGCTTCTCGTCGAAGTAAGGATAGCGGCCGGCGATGTTTTTAGCGCCATCGGGAAAACAGCTCGCATAGGTTTTGCCGTTCTTGAACGGCGTCTCCCACATTTTTTTGCCTTTTTCGATTACAGACTCGAAGGGCGGAAATTGCATGATTTCCCGATATTGATCAAGCGCATCCGGGCTGAATACCAGCGCGCCATGCACATAGTCGTCGAACTTTACATTAGGAAATTTATGCTTGAAATACTCAAGAATCTGTTTTCGATCTTGCTCCGGTGTGGCATTCGCGCTGATCGCGCCGAACAGCAAACTGGCGCTTAATATAGCCAGAAGCATTTTTTTCATTGTTTCCTCCTCGTGCGTGGCGAGGGCCGGCCGGGAAATCCGGCCAGCCGGTTTAAATTACGCTACAACAGCTACGGCGCTGTTCTTTTCGCCCAGGTTGTCAGTCCAACTAATGGTCACCTTATTGCCTGCCTTGGCGCCTTTCACCTTGAAACCAAGAAACGGATTCTTGGAAACCGCTTGGCTCCATTGGGCTTCCAGCACGGTCTTGCCGTTCACATCGGCGTGAACAGTTTGAATGAAGTGCGCCGGGATAAGCTTGCCGGTCTTGGCGTCTTTACGGTTTCCCGTTTCCATCGGATGGTTCATAAGTACCTTGATGTCGGCTGCATCGCCTGCCATCGTGGCGCGGATTCTCATCGGTTCTGCCATGTTCGTATCCTTTCAGTATGCGTTAACGTCGTAGGGGGACTGTTGCCGCCGGCTTAGCCGCCGCAACCACCGATGGTGACTTTGACTTCCTTGACCGCGGTGTAGGCTTTACCGCCCGCCTTGACTACCACGCGCACATTGGAAGTTTGACCCATTTTGATGCGGGTGCTGACATACCCTTCGGCCCCGTTTGCCAAATCGAAGTTCGCCGTCAGCGGGTTGGCATTCTTCTCCACCAATATCGCGATGCTGGTGGTGCCCGCGAGCTTGCTGGTGACTTCGACCGGCACAACCGCGCCGTTTTCTGCGATATCCGGCGCCTTGATCAGGATGTCGCGGCTGTCGGCCGCCGGGTTCGCCACGCCAATGCCCTTCAAGGCATCGGGCACGCCTTTAGCCTCGAACGCGGCCTTATTCCATTCCGCCGCCAGCACTTCGGTGGGTTTAATCAACCCCGCCGCGACCGCGACCGCGACGGTACTTGCCGCGCCGGCGCTTTTCAAAAAAGTTCTACGTTTCGTGTTCATACCCACTCCTTGTTTATCAGAAACCATAAATGTAATCGGTGATCTTGTCGATTTCTTGCTCCGACAAGATATGGTTCTTGCCAAATGGCGGCATGACCGTCATCGGATTGGCTTGCATGGCATCCCAAATCTGCGCGCGCAGTTTAGCTTTATCCGGGAAACGGGCTTTCATCCCCACCAAGGGTGGTCCGATATTCGTGCTCGTTATCGCTTTCGGATCGCCGGGAATCATGTGGCAGGCGAGGCAGTTGCCTTTCTTTTTATCAAACGCGAGTTGCTGGCCGGTTTCGGCCGGCTTTTGTGGCGCCTGCGCATAGCCAGTTGCCGCGAGCAGCATGCCGACAACACTGGCAGCCAACACGAACGTGGAGCTTTTCCGCATTGTTTCCTCCTTCAGGGTATGTTATTTGATTGATCGGTAACCGACCTCGCCCACCCGGCCTCATGCCTCCGCGGCGGCGCCATTGTGCAAATGGATTTTGTTAGGATACCCAATGTCCGCCTTGCCACGCAAGCCTTCGATCAAGGATTTCAAAATAAAAAGTAGCCGTGGTCTTTCTCTACCAACTTATAAGTATTCACTAATAATCTAGTGATGCGCGGCGGCATCCAGCGTTTTCAGCTCTTTAAGCCGCGCCTCCGCGCTGGAGAGTTGATAGAAATCGCCTTCGCCGGTTTTGAGCGCAATCTGCAATTGTTCTATCGCCGCGGTCAAATTGCCGCGCCGCGCATAGGCCTCGGCCAATGCGCGATGCGAAAGAAAAGGCTTATTCAGCCCCGCATAGCCGCGCGCTTGATATTCGTATAATTGCCCATCATTGGCGCGCACCTTGAACTGTTCGTTCACGAACTTCACCGCTTCCGCATAGCGATGCAGCGCCAGCAAGGTATCGGCATACCCGTAAATGAGCGCGCGCTGAAACGGGAACAGCTTCAAGCCCGCGCGGTAAATGGCGAGGGCGGCCGCGTCTTGCCCTTGCGCGTGTTTCAGTGACGCGGCCAATGCCTCGATCATGGGATGCGCCGGCGCGATTTTCTGGAGTTGCATCAACTCGTGCCCGGCACGCGGAAATTGTTTCGCGCGCAGCAAGGCGGCGACGAGGCCATAGCGCTGCGCCACCTCATTATTGAACTTTTGCGCTTTCAATCCGGCATCGAACCAGGCTACCGCATCTTCGGCCCGGCCCGCCTCCGCGCGCAATTTAGCGCGCACCAATTGGAAATCCAGCGAATCCGGCACCTGACGATAGGGCATGCCGGCCAGCCGGTTCTGAATGTCGGCCAGGCGCTCGGTGGTCAAGGGGTGGGTGCGCAAATACACAGGCGCATTGTTGTCGTATAAACGGTTGGATTGCGCCAGGCGCTCGAAAAAACTCGCCATGCCGCGCGGATCGAATCCCGCATTGCTCATGATCTGCAGCCCGATGCGATCCGCCTCGCGCTCATTCTCGCGGGTAAAGTCCAGCGTATTTTGAATGGCACCGGCCTGCGCCACCGCCGTCGCGGCGCCCGCCACCTGCGTATTGGAACGCGAAGCCAAAATAGCCAGCGCCAGCGCCGCGATCGACAGCAGATTATTGTGCGACTCCTGTACTACCATGCGCGCGATATGATGCTGCACCACGTGCGCGATCTCGTGCGCCAGCACGCCCGCGAGCTCCGATTCATTTTGCGTCGCGAGAATCAAGCCGGTATGCACGCCGATGTACCCGCCGGGCAAGGCGAAAGCATTCAAGGTGTCGTCGCGCACCACGAAAAACTCGAAATCTTGCCGGTTATTCGGGCTGGCGGCGGCGAGCCGGTAGCCCAAGCCGTTGAGGTAATCGGTGATCTCCGGGTCATCCAGATAATCGCGATTGGCGCGGATATCGCGCATGATGGCCTCGCCCACCTTGCGCTCCAGCTGCGGTGAGAAGCTCGCCTGCGACGCCTCGCCTAAATCCGGCAAATTTTCCGCCGCCAGCGCCGGAAAAAAACTCAGGGCCGTCAGGGCGCTCAATGCGTATAGATGCACTCGTTTCATGGGATGGTATGATACAAGCAAGCTTATTTGGTTCACAGAAATGTCCAAACCCTCCGTCAAACTCACGCATTTCGATGCCCACGGCCAGGCCCACATGGTGGATGTCGGCGCCAAGGCCGAAACCCATCGCGTAGCGCGCGCCTGCGGCCATATTCTGATGCAAACCGCGACGCTCAAAGCGATTCAAGCCGGCAATCATAAAAAGGGCGATGTGCTGGGCATCGCGCGCATTGCCGCGATCCAAGCCGCGAAGCGCACCTCGGAATTGATTCCGCTCAGCCACCCGATACCGATCACTAAAATCAGTGTCGCATTCGAAACGAAAACGCGCCCGGCGCGCGTGCTCTGCCATGCCACGGTAGAAACCGTCGGCCGCACCGGCGTGGAAATGGAAGCGCTGACCGCGGTCTCGGCGGCGCTGCTCACGATTTACGATATGTGCAAGGCGATCGACCGCGGCATGCGGCTCACCGATATTCGCCTAATGGAAAAACGTGGCGGAAAATCCGGCCATTGGATCGCCGAATGAAAACGTGCGTTGCCGCATTCTTTTGCATGTTGCTTAATGTGGCTTGGGCAAGCGGCGAATCGCGTTCCATCCACGTCGCGCCCGAAGTGGATGTGCCGGTTACCGTCTATGGCGCCGGCAACCCCAAGCTGATTCTGTGGCTGCCTTCGGAGATGGGCGTGGTGAACGCCGATCTCGCCGTCGCCGCGCAACTCGCCCGGCAAGGTTTCGAGGTGTGGGTCGCGGACTTATTCAGTGCGCGCTTCCTGCCGGCCATACCGAGCAGCCTCCACGCCATCCCGTGTTCCGACATCACGCAGCTGCTGCGCGCCGCCGCGCCGCATCACACAAAAATTTATCTCCTCGGCAGCGGGCATGGCGCCGGCCTTGCGCTCGAAGGCGCGCGCTGCTGGCAACAAAGCGATCCGCCTCATCCGATCGACGGTGCGGTGCTGCTGTTCCCCAATTTATACGCGGACCGCCCCGAGCCGGGCGAGGCGCCGAGTTATCTTCCCATCGCTTCCCGGACGCGGCTGCCCATTTTCATTCTGCAAGGTAATTTGTCGCCTTGGTACTGGTATCTGGATGAAATGCAAATCACGCTCGAGCGGGGCGGCAGCGAGGTGGCCGTCAAAATCCTGCCGGGAATGCGCGACCGCTTCTACTTTCGCGACGATGCGCTGCCGCGCGAGCGGGAACTCGGCGGCCGACTCGCTGCCTTAATCAGCGAAAGCATCGACCACTTGCCACGGAAAAAAAGGAAAGCGCCATGAAGGGTATCGCCGCGATCGTATTCTTGTTGGCCTTCGCGCCAAGCGCCGCGCAAGCCAAAACACTCCAGGCCCTTGCTCCGTATGCGGCGCCCACGCCGCTTGCGCTTCAGGATTTAAACGGGAAGTCTCACACGCTCGCGGCGTACAAAGGCAAAGTAGTGCTGGTGAATTTTTGGGCCACCTGGTGCCCGCCGTGCCGCGCCGAAATGCCCTCGATCCAACGCTTGAAAATGCGCATGGCTGGCAAGCCCTTCGCCGTTCTCGCGGTCAATATGGCGGAATCCAAGGCGGATATCGATACGTTTTTAAGCGCGATGCAAGATCCGAAACTCGATTTCACCATTCTCAGAGACAAAGACGGCGCGGCGCTTAAAGCCTGGAAGGTCTTCGTTTTCCCGACCAGTTTCGTGCTGGACGCGGACGGCAAGGTACGCTATTCCCTGATCGGCTCGACCGAATGGGATGCCCCCGACACGATGAAACAAATCGAAGCCTTGCTGCCGCAAGCACGCTGAGCGCCGTTTACCGCGGCGACCAGCCGTGCGTTTCCTGCTGCAGCAATTTGCACTCGCTATACGGCGCGCAGACCGCCAGAATAGCGGTTAAAGGATGCCATTCCCTTACCGTTAACTGAAGAGCCCGCCTGTCTCCCAAGAGCGGGCGCGGCATTTTGCTGGAAACGCGGCCCCTACTATGAAACAGCGCACACAATACCCTGGTGTTGGAGCTCCTATTGTAACGGGCTTTGTCATCGTGCTCGTGCTGATGGCAAGCCTCACCGCCGCCGGCTTGAAGTACGTGGTCGATGCCAACCACCGCCTGAAGCAAATCGTCGAAAACAACAACGTCAAAACCATGCTCGCCACGGAGATGCAGACTGCCTTACGCGAGCGCGCGCTGAGCATGTATGCCTTGCTCATCTTGACCGATCCGTTCGACAAGGATGACGAATACCAGCGCTTCAACGCCTATGGCGCCCGCTATACCGTGGCGCGCGAGCATCTGGAAAAACTGCCCCTCACTGAAAACGAAAAGCGGATCCTCGCCACGATTCAGGAATTGACGCGCACCACCCAGCCGCAAGTTCAGAAAGCCGTGGATATGGCCATCAACCATGACACCAGCGCCATGTTCGAGACGATCCGCCACCAGATCCGCCAGAACGCGATGCCCAAACAGCGCGAAATCGCCGACCAGGTAAACCTGCTCATCAAGCTGCAAGAGGATCAAACCACCGCAGCCGAACAGAGCGCACAAGTATCCTTCATCCAGGCGCGCGAGCTGATGCTCGTCTTGGGTTTAGCTACGTTGGTCGTGGGCTTGGGTATCGCAGTCTATGTGAGCCGCCGTGTAAGCCGTCAGGCGGAACAACTCGCTACTCAAGCGTTATACGATCCGCTCACCCATCTACCCAATCGCGCCCTGCTGCATGATCGCCTCTCCCAAGAAATTGCTTATTCGCTCCGGGCCAATACCGGCTTCGCCGTCGTGCTCATGGACCTGGATCGTTTTAAGGATGTCAACGATACCCTCGGCCACGAGGATGGTGATGCGTTGCTATGCGAGGTGGGGCGGCGGTTGCAACAAACTGCGCGAATGGAAGACACCGTGGCCCGTCTTGGCGGGGACGAATACGTCATCATCTTGCACGATGTGGGGAAGGCGGCCGTACCGACAGTGGCAAAAAAACTGCTCACCGCACTGAGCGCGCCCTTCAGTCTATCCGGACAAAGCGTGGATATCTCAGGCAGCCTGGGAATATCGCTCTTTCCCGAACACGCCGAAGATGCAAGCACCTTGATCCGCAAAGCCGATATTGCGATGTATGTCGCCAAGCGCGCGGGCAAGGGCTACGCCCTCTACTCGCCCGACCAGGAAAACATCGCTTCCCGAAGCAGGCTCTCGCTCATGAGCGAACTGCGCGAAGCGATTCAAACCGGCCAGCTCTGCCTGCACTATCAACCCAAGATCAATAATCAACGCAAACAGGTAATCGGTGTGGAGGCTTTGGTGCGTTGGAATCACCCGCAACGCGGATTCCTGCCACCGGACCAATTCATCCCGCTCGCCGAGGAGTCTGGGCTTATTGGCCTGCTCGATCAATGGGTGCTGAAAACGGCTATCCACCAAATCGCCGCATTGCGGGAGGTGGGTTATCCGCTCACGGTAGCGGTAAACCTCTCTGCTCGCAGCCTGCATGACACAGAGCTGCCTGTCATCATCGATGATCTATTACGTCACAACGGTGGCGACGCCGGCATGCTCACACTGGAAATTACCGAAAGCGCGGTCATGTCCAACCCAAGCGACAGCCTTGGTATCCTTCAGAAACTGGATCACATGGGTATCGCCATCGCCATCGACGATTTCGGCACCGGGTATTCTTCTCTCGCCTACCTGAAGCAATTGCCCGTAGACGAACTCAAGATAGAC
>DAIAMA010000005.1 GCA_027438535.1 bacterium | reverse complement strand
GAGCGGCGGCGGTAATAGCGTGGCGGGGCGAACGGCAGGATCAGGCATCGTCTTGTCCTAGGGAGCGAGTGTTCTCAGCCGCTCCGTCATATGTGGCTGAATGACTTGCAACAACTGCGAAAATATTTTGGGATTGCCGCCGATGACATTGCCGGTGGCCATGTAATTTTCCCCGCCGTCGAAATCCGTCACCAAACCGCCCGATTCTTGAATCAACAGCACACCCGCCGCCATATCCCATTGCTTGAGCCCCGCCTCCCAAAAGCCGTCGTAGCGCCCCGCCGCGACGTAGGCCAGATCGAGCGAAGCTGCGCCGGGACGGCGCAAGCCGGCAGTCTTGGGCATCAGCTCCTGGAACATTTTCATATAGGCTTCCATGTAGGAATAATCGTGATAAGGAAAACCGGTACCAATCAGCGCATCTTCCAAGCGCGTTTGCTTGCTGACGCGTAGCCGCCGGTCATTGAGGTAGGCGCCGCGCCCGCGCGTGGCGGTGTAGAGTTCGTTGCGCGAGGGATCGAAAACGACGGCTTGGCTCAATACGCCTTTATGCTGCAAGCCAATGGACACCGCGAATTGCGGAAAACCGTGGAGAAAATTGGTAGTGCCGTCGAGCGGGTCGATGATCCACACATATTCCGATTCGCCTTGGGCGCCGCCCTCTTCTGCTAGAATCGCGTGGTCGGGATAGGCCTCCAACAGCGTCTCGACGATACTCTGTTCGGCCATCTTATCCACCTCGCTCACGTAATCGTGGTCGCCTTTACGCTGCACGGTGAGCAAATCTAAATCTTGGGTCGCGCGGTTAATGATGGAACCGGCACGGCGCGCGGCCTTCACCGCAATATTGAGCATCGGGTGCATGTGAACCTTCGAAGATGAAAAGAACGAAACCGCTATTTTAAATGAAAATGGACGCCAATCCCTTATCCAATATCCGCTTCGTGCTGGACCACACCAGCCACCCCGGCAATATCGGCTCCGCCGCCCGTGCTTTGAAAACCATGGGGCTCACGCGCTTGTACCTGGTCGCGCCGCGGCGCTTCCCGCATGCGGAAGCCGATGCCCTGGCCTGCGATGCGCGCGATGTGCTGCTGAATACCCAAGTCCGCACTACCCTGGATGAAGCGCTTGCCGGCTGCGTTTTCGCCGCGGGCTTGACCGCGCGCCGCCGCGACCTGGCACACCCCTGCATGGATGTGCGCGAGGCGGCGCGGCATCTGATCGCGCTTTCAGCAAAGCAAGAAGTGGCGCTGGTGTTCGGCAATGAAGCCTATGGCCTCTCGAACGAGGAGCTCGCGCGGTGCCAGCTCATGGTTTCCATCCCTACCGACGCCGCCTATACCTCGCTTAACGTCGCCAGCGCGGTGCAAATCATGGCCTATGAGTTGCGCATGGCGGTGCTAGCGGGATCCGGCGTGGCGCCGGACACGCCGGAACTGGCGCGCCTGGAAGATATCGAGTTCTTTTACCGGCGGCTGGAAGAAACGCTGATACGCATAGACTTCCTCGACCCCAATAACCCTAAGCGCCTCATGCCCAGAGTGCGGCGTATGTTCGCGCGCGCCCAACTGGAAAAAGAAGAGTTGAGCATCCTAATGGGGATGCTTAAGCAAATAAATCTACACGCCAAACCGAAAGTGGACTGAATTAGTCAACTTTAATATAATGGAAACCTAATTATGGGATGCCATCATGTTTAAGCACCTGCGTGAAGATATTGCCGTGGTTTTCGAGCGCGATCCCGCAGCGCGCTCCACGTTCGAGATTCTCACCACCTATCCCGGGGTGCATGCGTTGCTGATTCACCGCCTGTCTAGCTGGCTGTGGCGGCACGGTCTACGCTGGCTGGCGCGCTTTCTGTCGCATCTCGCGCGCTGGTTTACCGGCATTGAAATTCATCCCGGCGCCACCATCGGCCGCCGCGTGTTCATCGATCACGGCATGGGCGTGGTCGTGGGCGAAACCGCGGAAATCGGCGACGACTGCACTCTGTATCACGGCGTTACCCTAGGCGGCACCAGCTGGAATAAGGGTAAGCGCCATCCCACTTTAGGTGAAGGTGTCGTGATCGGAGCGGGCGCAAAAATTTTGGGGCCGATTACTTTAGGAGCGGGCGCCAAGATTGGCTGCAATGCCGTGGTCGTAAAAGATGTACCGCCTGGCGCGACGGCCGTGGGTATCCCAGCACGCATACTCGACAGCGAACAAGCCAAAAAACGCGCTAAAACCGCTGAAAAAATGGGGTTTTCCGCCTACGCTATCAGTCAGGACATGAATGATCCGATTGTACAGGCTATCCACGCCATACTCGACCATGAAGCCGCGAATGATCAGCGTATGCAACTGATTGTAAAAGCCTTGAATAATTTAGGCGTAGACATAAGTTCGGTTTCTGTAGCCGAAGCAAAATTTGATGTGAACCATCTAAACAAAATAGTTGACTAAATTAGTAGGGAACACTACACTTTCTACTATCCAACTGAGTTCCTTAACTTAACAGAGGACAGACCATGAGACTGACCACGAAAGGACGCTTTGCCGTAACAGCCATGCTGGATCTGGCGCTGCGCAGCGGGAATGGCCCCGTCACCTTGGCGGGCATCAGCGACCGGCAGAAAATTTCTCTCTCCTACCTGGAGCAGTTGTTTGGCAAATTGCGCCGGCACGCCCTGGTAGAGAGCGTGCGCGGCCCCGGCGGCGGATACTGCTTGGCCAAGGACACGAGCGTGATGTCGGTTGCCGACATTATTCGCGCCGTGGATGAGCCGATCGATGCCACGCAATGCGGCGGCAATGAAAATTGCCTGGATGATCGCCGTTGCATGACGCATGAGCTGTGGACCGATCTTAATCGCCACATCTACGAATATCTCGACGCGGTAAAATTGGCGGACTTGGTCGCGAGCCAACGCGAGCAAGCCAGCAACAATACCGTATCGGTAGTGAAAGATCAGCGCGACATGGACAAACAACGCGCACCGGCAGCAGTCGCTTAGAAGGATGGCAGTAATGGTAAAGACCCCGATTTATCTCGATTATTCCGCCACCACACCGGTCGACCCGCGCGTGGCGCAGAAAATGATCCCGTTTTTGACCGAGCATTTCGGCAACCCGGCCTCGCGTTCGCATCCCTTCGGCTGGGAAGCGGAAAAAGCGGTGGAGGAAGCGCGCGAGCAAGTCGCCCGGCTCGTCAATGCCGATCCGAAAGAAATCGTATGGACTTCCGGCGCGACCGAATCCATCAATTTGGCGCTAAAAGGCGCGGCGCATTTCTATCAAGGCAAGGGCAAGCATCTGGTCACGGTGCGCACCGAACACAAAGCGGTGCTCGATACCTGCCGCGAGCTGGAACGCCAAGGCTTCGAAGTCACTTATCTGCCGGTGCGCGAGGATGGCCTGCTGGACATTGAACAATTCAAAGCCGCGCTGCGCCCCGATACCATTCTGGCTTCGGTAATGTATGTAAACAACGAAATCGGGGTGATTCAAGACATCCCCGCGCTAGGCGAAATTTGCCGCGAAAAAGGCATTATTTTCCATGTCGATGCCGCACAAGCCACGGGTAAAGTGGTCATCGACTTGCAACAGCTGAAAGTCGACCTGATGTCGTTTTCGGCGCATAAAACCTACGGACCGAAAGGCGTCGGTGCACTGTATGTGCGGCGTAAGCCGCGCATCCGCCTGGAAGCGCAAATGCACGGCGGCGGCCACGAACGCGGCATGCGCTCCGGCACTCTGGCAACGCATCAAATCGCCGGCATGGGCGAGGCGTTCCGCATCGCGCGCGAGGAAATGGCCACCGAAAACGACCGCATCCGCATGTTGCGCGACAAGTTATTAAAGGGCCTCCAGGATATAGAAGAGGTCTATGTGAACGGCGATATGCACAGCCGCGTACCGCACAACCTCAACATCAGCTTTAATTTCGTCGAGGGCGAATCGCTCATCATGGCGATCAAGGATGTGGCGGTTTCCAGCGGCTCCGCATGCACCTCCGCCAGCCTCGAGCCGTCTTACGTATTGAAAGCGCTTGGCCGCTCGGATGAGCTGGCGCATAGCTCGATTCGTTTTACCATTGGCCGCTTTACCACCGAGGAAGAAGTTGCCTACACGATCGATTTGCTGAAAGGTAAAATCGCCAAGTTGCGCGAATTGTCGCCGCTATGGGAAATGTACCAAGACGGCATCGATATCAATTCCATTCAGTGGGCAGCGCACTAACCTAGATAGCAGGAGAAGATCATGGCATACAGCGACAAAGTGTTAGACCATTATGAAAACCCGCGCAACGTCGGCTCCTTCGGCAAGGAAGACGACGATGTCGGCACCGGCATGGTGGGCGCGCCCGCCTGCGGCGACGTGATGAAATTGCAAATCAAGGTCGGTAAAGACGGTCTGATCGAGGACGCCAAATTTAAAACCTACGGCTGCGGCTCGGCCATTGCCTCCAGCTCTCTGGTGACCGAATGGGTGAAAGGCAAAACCCTGGATCAAGCGCTCACGATCAAAAACACCCACATCGCCGAAGAATTGGCGCTGCCGCCGGTAAAAATCCACTGCTCGATTTTGGCGGAAGACGCCATCAAGGCCGCGGTGGAAGACTACAAGCAAAAACACTTGGGCAGCGCTGCCGCGGCAGCGAAGTAAGGCGCGAGGTAAAAATGGCTATTACGCTGACCGAAAAAGCGGCCACGCATGTGAAAAACTACATCGCCAAGCGCGGCAAAGGCGTCGGCTTGCGCTTGGCCGTGCGCACCACCGGCTGCTCCGGCTTGGCCTATGTGCTGGAGTTTGCCGACACCACCAATGAGGGCGATATGGCGTTCGAGAGCCACGGCGTGCGCGTGTTCGTGGATCCCAAGAGCCTGGCCTATATCGACGGTACCGAGCTCGACTATGCGCGCGAGGGGCTGAACGAAGGCTTCAAATTCAACAACCCCAACGTCAAGGACGCGTGCGGCTGCGGGGAAAGTTTTAACGTCTAAACCGGGTTTAACGACCCGGCGAATGGCCACGTTCGTGATCGATTTTTCCAAAAACCATTTCACCCTGTTCGGCCTGGAGCCCGCCTTCCAGATCGATATGACGCGCCTGGATCAAAGCTACCGCGATATCCAAGCGCAGGTACATCCGGACAAATTCACGCATGCCGATGCCGCCGAGCGGCGCTTATCCATGCAATGGTCGACGCATGTGAACGAAGCCTACCAAACGCTGAAGCAACCCATCGGCCGCGCGCGTTACCTGCTGCAATTGAACGGCGTGGATACTCAGGAAGAAACCAATACCGCGATGCCCGCCGCCTTCCTGATGGAACAAATGGAATGGCGCGAAGCCATCGGCGAGGCCAAGGACGCCGGTGACGCTGGCGAACTCGACCATCTCGCCAGCAAATTGCGCAAGGCGATGCAGGAATTACAGGAAGGACTGGGTAAGCAGTTGGATCAACAACACGACTTCCCGGGCGCCGCGGAGACGGTGCGCAAGCTGCGCTTCTTCGATAAGCTGCGCGAAGAAATCAACGATGCGCTGGAAGCCCTGGAGGCCTGATGGCGCTGCTGCAAATCGCCGAACCGGGCATGAGCGCCGCCCCGCACCAGCACCGGCTGGCGGTAGGCATCGATCTGGGCACGACTAACTCGCTAGTCGCTACGGTGCGCAGCGGCATGAGCGTGGTGCTGAGCGATGAAAATGGCCGCCCGCTGTTGCCTTCGATCGTGCGCTATGGCGCGGACGGCCAAATACAAGTGGGTTATGAAGCGCAGGCGCATCAATGCGCCGACCCGCAAAACACCCTCATCTCCGTTAAACGCTTCATGGGCCGCGGTCTCAAGGACATTCCGCACGCGCACGAGATGCCCTACAAATTCATCGACGCGCCGGGCATGGTGCAAATCAAGACCGCCGCCGGCATCAAAAGCCCGGTGGAAATGTCGGCCGAAATACTCAAAGTACTGCGCGCCCGTGCGGAAAAAGCCCTGGGAGGCGAATTGGTCGGCGCGGTCATCACCGTCCCCGCTTATTTCGACGATGCGCAGCGCCAAGCCACCAAAGATGCCGCGCGGCTGGCCGGGCTCAATGTATTGCGCCTGCTCAACGAGCCGACCGCGGCGGCCGTGGCCTATGGTCTCGATAACGCCACGGAAGGGATCTATGCCGTGTACGATTTAGGCGGTGGGACTTTCGACATTTCTATCCTGCGTCTGCAAAAAGGCGTATTCGAAGTGCTCGCCACCAATGGCGATTCGGCCTTGGGCGGCGACGATTTCGATCGCCGGGTGTTTTGCTGGGTGCTGGAGCAAGCCACGCTGACGCCGCTCAACGCCAATGACACGCGGCTGCTCATGGGGAAATCGCGCGAGGTGAAAGAAGAGCTCACCACGCATCCCGAAACACGCTTCACCGCCATGCTTTCCACTGGCGAGATGGTGGATCTGCAAATCACCAGCCGGATTTTGGCCGAGATTACCCAGAGCCTAGTACAAAAAACCTTGACGCCCACGCGCAAAGCGCTGCGCGACGCGGGCCTCACTACCGCGGATATCAAAGGCGTGGTAATGGTCGGCGGCGCCACGCGCATGCCGCATATTCAGCGTGCCGTGGCGGATTTTTTCAAGCAAGAACCGCTCACCAATCTCGACCCGGATAAAGTGGTCGCGCTCGGCGCGGCGATCCAAGCCAATGTGCTGGCCGGTAACAAAAGCGGCGAAGACATGCTGCTGCTGGATGTGATTCCGCTTTCGCTCGGCATCGAGACCATGGGCGGACTGGTGGAAAAAGTCATTCCGCGCAATGCCACCATTCCCACCGCGCGCGGCCAGGATTTCACCACTTACAAGGATGGCCAAACCGCGATGAGTTTTCATGTGGTGCAAGGCGAGCGCGAACTGGTCGCCGATTGCCGTTCACTGGCGCGCTTTGAATTGCGCGGCATCCCGCCCATGGTGGCGGGCGCGGCGCGCATCCGCGTTACTTTCCAAGTCGATGCCGACGGTTTGCTTTCGGTTTCGGCGCGCGAACAAAGCAGCGGCGTCGAAGCGGCAATCAGCGTCAAACCCTCTTATGGCCTGACCGACGATCAGATTACCGGCATGCTCGCCGCTTCGCGCGACTATGCCACCGAGGATATGCTGGCGCGCGCCCTCAAAGAGCAGCAAGTGGAGGCAAATAGCATCCTCGCCGCCGTGGCCGCCGCCATCGAAGCCGATGGCACCCTGCTCACGCCCGAGGAACGTGCAGCGATCGTCGCTAGCCAAAACGCTTTGCGTCAAGCCTTGGCGGGCACCGACCACCATGCGCTCAAAGCCGCTATCGAGGCCCTGAACCACGCCACCGAGTCCTTCGCCGCACGGCGTATGGATGCCTCCGTCAAACAAGCGCTGACGGGGCAAAAACTCGCCGACATTTCCACTTGATTCGATCCCGGACAGCGCGCCATTTTATCCATCACAGGCCATTCCCAGACCCATGCCCCAACTCATCGTCCTGCCCCATATCGAACTCTGCCCGCAAGGCGCGGCCATCGAGGCCGCCAGCGGCACGACCATTTGCGATACCCTGCTGGCAAATGGCATCGAGATCGAGCACGCGTGCGAAAAATCTTGTGCTTGCACCACGTGCCACGTGATCGTGCGCGAAGGCTTCGAGTCTCTACCCGCCGCCGACGATAAAGAAGATGACCTATTGGACAAGGCTTGGGGCTTGGAGCCGAATTCCCGCCTCTCCTGCCAAGCGCTGATCCAAGATCAAGATTTGGTGATCGAGATTCCAAAATACAGCATCAATATGGTTAAAGAAGGACACTGAAATGAAGTGGACCGATGTACGCGAAATCGCCATCGAACTGGCGGAAAAATATCCCGATGTAGACCCGCAATATGTACGCTTCACCGACTTGCATCGCTGGGTAACGGAGCTGGAAGATTTCAAGGACGACCCCAATCATTCCAGCGAAAAAATTCTAGAAGCCATTCAAATGACATGGATCGACGAGGTTCGTTAAACGGCGTGGCTTCATAGACCGCCTACGCCGCCGTTTTCGGCATAATTCGCGCTTTTTACCTTGTACCCAAGCCACAATCTATAGACTTTTCGCCGCATATCATCCCCCATATCTTGTGTTTTGCAGGAAACAGGTGCAGACTATCTTTCCCGTGGGGGCATAGATGGCGGAAGACTCCGAATTAGAACGAACAGAACCGGCCACGGGCAAGCGTATCGAGCGCGCGCGCGAAGATGGCAAGGTGGTCCAGTCGCGCGAGTTGTCCACGTTCATCGAACTCATGGCGGCGATGCTGGGGCTGCTGGTTTTGGGTGGCTTTTATTTCGAAAAGCTGCTCGGACTCGTGCGTCACGGCTTTACCTTGGATCGCGCCACCGCCTTCGATCGCAGCCTGATGATGGCGCGCTTCAGCCAATCCTCGATCGATATCCTGCTCGCGTTCTTGCCCTTGCTGGGTTTGATGCTCGCCGCCACGCTCGCCGGGCCCCTGCTGCTCTCCGGCTGGCATTTCACTTGGAAGCCGCTGACTCCCGATTTCGCCAAATTCAATCCGATCACGGGCGTAAAGCGCATTATTTCCGTAAATGGCCTCGTCGAATTATTAAAGGCGACGGTCAAGGCGCTACTCATCGGCAGCATCGCCGTCTGGGTCATCTGGCGCCATAAAGATGACCTGTTCGCGCTCGCTAACGAGTCGCTCGGCGCAAGCATCACGCACTTGGGTCATTTGCTGTTCACCTCCTCCTTGTTCATGATCGGTTCGCTGATTCTCATTGTCGCCGCCGATGTGCCGTTTCAACTCTGGCACTACGGCAAAGGCTTGCGCATGACCAAAGAAGAAGTAAAGCAAGAAGCCAAGGAAATGGAGGGCGATCCGCAAATCAAGGCGCGCGTCCGCGCCGCCCAGCGCGCCTCGGCGCGCAAACGCATGATGGCGGCGGTGCCCCAGGCCGACGTGATCGTTACCAACCCCACGCACTATGCCGTCGCGCTGAAGTACGAAGAAGGCAGCATGGGCGCGCCGCAAATCGTGGCCAAGGGCATCGGACTGCTCGCCGAGCGCATCATGGAACTCGCGCGCGAACATCGGGTACCGCTATTGCAAGCGCCGCCATTGGCACGCGCTCTTTACCGCCACGCCGAAATCGGCGACGAAGTTCCGCAGCGCCTCTATACCGCGGTAGCCGAAGTGCTCGCTTATGTCTATCAATTGCGTACCGCCACTTATGCCAGCGCGCCCCCGGCGCCGCCGCGCCATCTGCCGGTACCGGCGGACATGGATGTGCCGGAACAGGAGCATGCGTAGATGAACGCGCGCACCGATACCGCCGGCGGCTTCTTCGCCAACTTAGAATTGCAGCGCCTGGCGGCGCCGCTCCTCGTGGTCATGATCTTGGCCATGATGATTCTGCCCTTGCCGCCATTCCTGCTCGATTTGCTGTTTACCTTCAACATCGCGGTCGCGATGATCGTCTTGCTGATCAGCCTGTATCTGAATAAGCCCCTCGATTTCGCGGTATTTCCCACGGTACTGCTGCTTACCACGCTGTTGCGCTTATCGCTCAACGTCGCCTCGACGCGGGTCGTACTGCTGGAGGGACATACCGGTCCCGGCGCGGCGGGCAAGGTGATCGAAGCTTTCGGCCATTTTCTGGTCGGCGGTAATTACACCGTGGGCATTGTCGTATTCGTGATTCTCGTCATCATCAATTTCGTGGTCATCACCAAAGGCGCGGGGCGCATCGCGGAAGTCGGCGCGCGGTTCACCTTGGACGCCATGCCCGGCAAGCAAATGGCGATCGACGCCGATCTCAATACCGGCCTCATCGGCGAAGACGAGGCGCGCAAGCGCCGCGCCGTGATCGCGCTCGAAGCCGAGTTCTACGGCGCGATGGATGGCGCGAGCAAATTCGTGCGCGGCGACGCGGTGGCCGGCATCATGATCATGCTCATTAATATTATCGGCGGGTTAGCGGTCGGTGTGTTGCAGCACGATTTGTCATTCTCGCAAGCACTCAGCAACTACACGCTGCTGACCATCGGCGACGGCTTGGTGGCGCAAATTCCGGCGCTGGTGATTTCCACCGCTGCGGGCATCGTGGTTTCACGCGTTTCCGCCGAGCAAGACATCGGCCAGCAAATCGTCGAACAGATGTTCATGAACGCGCATGTGCTGTACGCCACCGCCGCGATTCTCGGCTTGCTCGGCATCATTCCCGGCATGCCGCATTTTGCATTTTTGGTGCTGGCCGGCGGTATCGGATGGATCGCTTATGGTATCGAGAAAAAACAACGCATGGCGCGGACCGCCATTCAACAAGTCCCGCCACCCACGCCGCCGGAGCAATTGGACGTAAGCTGGGACGATATCGGGCAAGTCGACACCCTGGGTTTGGAAGTCGGCTATCGTCTGATTCCGCTAGTGGATCGCACGCAAGACGGCGAGCTGCTGCGGCGTATCCGCGGCATCCGCAAAAAATTCGCGCAGGAAATGGGGTTCTTGGTCGCGCCCGTGCATGTCCGCGATAACCTAGAGCTGCGCCCCAACGCCTATCGCATCACCGTCAAGGGCGTGGAAATGGGGCGCGGAGAAGCGCAAGTGGGGCAATTGCTCGCGATCAACCCTGGGCGCGTGCTGGGGCAACTATCCGGCACGCCGACCAAAGATCCGACCTTTGGCCTGCCCGCAGTATGGATCGACGCCAATCTGCGCGAACAAGCACAGACCTATGGCTATACGGTGGTCGATGCCGGCACCGTGATCGCCACCCATTTATCGCAAATTCTCCAAGCCCATGCCGCCGATCTGCTGGGGCGCGAAGAAGTTCAGCAATTGCTCGATCATATCGCCAAGGAATCACCCAAATTGATCGAGGATGTCGTCCCCAAGGTGCTCTCGCTCAGCACCCTGCAACGCGTATTGCAAAGTTTACTGGAGGAAGGCGTGCCGATCCGCGACATACGCTCCATCTTGGAAGCATTGACGGAACATGGCGGACGGACTCAGAACGTGGACGAATTGACCGCCGCCGTGCGTGTCGGACTGGGCCGCGCCATCATTCAGGATATTTACCAAAATGCGGCCGAACTGCAAGTTATCGCGCTCGACCCGACGCTCGAACACATGTTGACGCAAGCCGCCACCACCGATGCCCAAGGCGCGGGCCTCGAACCTTCGCTCGCGGAGAGACTGTTGCTGCAGACCGGCCGCATCGTGCAAGAACAGGAAAATCGCGGACTGCCGCCGGTATTGCTGGTGCCCGCCGCCTTGCGCACGCTGTTGTCGCGCTTCTTGCGCCGCATCGCGCCGCAATTGAAAGTGATTTCGCACGCCGAAGTCCCAGACACAAAAACCGTCAAAGTCACCGCTGTTTTGGGAGGTAACGCATGATCGTCAAAAAATTCACCGCCGCCACCACCCGCGACGCTTTGCAACAAGTGCGCGATGCCTTGGGCGCGGAAGCGTTGATCCTCTCCAACCGCGTGCAAAACGGCCGGGTTGAAATCATGGCCATGGCCGAAAACGATATCGCCGCCCTCACCGGCGGCCCCGCCCAGAATGCCGCCACCGCGCCGCTACGGCATGACATCCCGGGCTTGCAAGTGCTGGATGCGGCCTCGCATGCGCGCACCGCGCCCGCCGCGCCATCGGCCACCACGCCTGCTCCGCGCGAAACGGTCGCGTCGCCCAGCCCGGCACCGGAATCCACGCGCATAGTCGAGACGCTGACGCAGGAAGTACAAAGCATTCGCAGCTTGATTGAAAGTCAACTGGTGAACCTGGCTTGGCGTGAAATGAAATCCGCCGACCCGCTGAAATTCGATGTGCTGCGCACTTTGCTGGGCGTAGGATTCTCGCCCCGTCTCGCGCGCGAACTATCCAGCGCATTGCCGAAAGCATTGGATCAGGAACAATCGCTGCGCTGGATGCGCAACGCCATTGCGCACAATTTGCGTTGCGCGAGTCCCCAGGATGACCCCCTCGCGCACGGCGGCGTTTATGCTTTAGTCGGCCCAACCGGTGTCGGCAAGACCACGACCATAGCCAAGCTCGCGGCGCGCTGCGTACTCAAGCAGGGGGCGGCGAGCCTGGCGCTCATCACCACCGATACCTATCGCATCGGCGCGCACGAACAACTCAAAATCTACGGCAAAATTCTCAATGCGCCGGTATATGCGGTGAAAGACGAAACCGAACTCGGCCGTACCCTGAGCGAGCTACGCCACAAACATCTGGTGCTCATCGACACCGCGGGCATGAGCCAACGCGATAGCCGCATTCGCGAGCAACTCGCCTTGCTTTCCAGCAATACCCACGTGCAACGCTTGCTACTGCTTTCCGCCACCGCCCAAGCCGGCACCTTGGACGACGTGGTGCGCGCTTATCAAGGCAATGGTTTCGCCGGCGCCATTCTCACCAAAATCGACGAAGCCCTGAACTTGGCTCCGGCGTTGGATGTTTCGGTACGGCATAAGCTTGCTATCCACTATGTGACCAATGGCCAGCGCGTGCCGGAAGATTTACACTTGGCGCACAATCAGTACTTGGTGGATCGCGCCTTCAAGTGCGCGCCGGATACGGCGCATCAGCCGCGTGAAGAGGAATATCCGCTCATGATCAGTGCGCGCGAAGAGGAAGCGCGCTCCTTCCTTGGCACAACCTTGTCTTAATTCCATGAGCAGCTTCGCCTTCGATCAAGCGGAAGGCTTACGCCGGCTGTTGGGGCGCGATCGCTTGCGTGTTATCGCGGTGGCGAGCGGCAAACCGCGCGTCGGCCAAACCAGCGTCGTGATCAATCTGGCGCACGCATTGGCCACCCAGGGAAAATCGGTGCTCATCATCGACGAAGGCATCGGTGCCGACAGCAGCGCGGCACGCCTGGGCCTTGCGCCGCGCTTTGAATTGTCGCAGGTGCTCAAGCAACAGATCGCGCTGCCTCAAGCGCTGTTGTCCTATGGCGCGGCACTGCAGGTTCTGCCCGCGCGCGAAGGATTGCGCCGCGCCGCGCACCTGATGCCGGAGAGCCGGGACCAGCTCGCGCGCGCGCTGGCCATGCTGCCGCGGCAACCCGATATCGTGCTGATCGACTTAGCCGCCGATCGCAGCCACATTACCCTCGCCGCGACGGCGGCGGCGGATGACGTACTGGTCGTGGTAAGTCCGGAGCACGCCGCGATTACGCAGTCCTATGCGCTTATCAAGCAGCTGGCGCAAGAATATGGACGGCGTCATTTCCATCTCCAGGCCGCGAAAACGAAAACCAGTGGCGATGCCACCGCTGTTTATAATAATATGCTTGCGGCCGCGACGCGTTATCTCAACGCGCGGCTGGAAGAACTCCATCCGATTCCTTGGGATGAAACGGTCAAGCGCGCTAACCGGCTTGCCAAGCCGGTAGTGGAGATTTTCCCCGATGCACCTTCCAGCCGTGCCTACCGCGCCCTGGCGCAAGCCATTGCGGTTTGGCCCATGATGCGCGAAGATGACGGGCACTTGGAGGGATTCCTGCAACGGCTTATCATGTCGAGCAAGATGACGGAATCGGCCGTCCGTGCGTAGCCATTTTTTCAATAACGCCCAGGTACCGCTTGAATACCCCGTTGAATACCGAACAATACGTCAAGAAATTCGCGCCGCTGGTGAAGCGGATCGCCTATCATCTGATGGCCAAGCTGCCGGCGAGCGTGCAAGTGGACGACTTGATCCAAGCCGGGCTCATCGGCCTGATGGATGCCGCCGAGCATTACGACGATGCACAGGGTGCGCAATTCGAACCCTACGCCGTGCAGCGCATTCGCGGCTCCATGCTGGACGAGTTGCGCCAAGCCGATTGGCTACCGCGCACCGTGCGCAAAAGCCTGCGCCAGATCGAGGCCACCATCAACAAGCTGGAGCAAAAAAACAAGCGTGCGCCCAGCGAGGCCGAGGTGGCAAAGGAGATGAATCTCCTTCTTGCCGACTACCAGCAAATGCTACTCGACGCACGCGGTCATCAACTCCTGTATTACGAAGACTTGCAAGATTCGGATGATGCCGATTTTTTTGAACGCCACGTCGCGGGAAACGCGAACGATCCGTTGCAAATGTTGGAGGACGAGGGTTTTCGTAAAGTTCTTATCGAAGCCATCAGCATGCTGCCCGAGCGCGAGAAACAAATGATGGGCATGTATTACGAACAAGAACTGAACTTGCGTGAGATCGGTGAAGTCTTGGGCGTATCCGAATCGCGCGTGTGCCAACTTCATAGCCAGGCAGTAGTGCGGCTCCGTGCCAAGCTTATGGAGTGGATCCAGGATAAACGCTAAGCGCCACGGCGCGCGGACTCCATTCAAACCCAGCCATGCGCAAGTTCGACCTCATTAGCATCGCCGGCCTGCTCCTCGCCATCGTCGCCATCGTCGGCGGCCAATTGCTGGAAGGCGGGCATGTCGCTTCGCTACTACAAGTCACCGCGTTCGTGATTGTAATCGGCGGCACATTGGGCGCCGTCATGCTACAAAGCGCGCTACCGGTTTTTCTGCGCGGCATGCGCATGGCCAAATGGGCTTTCGTGTCGCCGGTATTGGACGGAGAACACCTTATTCAGCAAATCATGACATGGAGCAACACCGCGCGCCGCGGCGGCCTGCTCGCCTTGGAACCGGCGATCGAAGATCTCGACGATCCCTTCGCCAAGCGCGGCTTGCAAATGCTCATCGACGGCGCCGAGCCCGAAGCCCTGCGCGAAACCTTGCAAGTGGAAATAGATGCCTACGAATCGCAGCAGCGCCAAGCGGCCAAGGTGTGGGAGGCGGCTGGCGGATACTCCCCCACCATCGGCATCCTGGGCGCGGTGCTGGGCTTAATCCATGTCATGGAAAACCTGTCCGATCCCAGCAAGCTCGGCGCCGGCATCGCTGTCGCCTTCGTCGCCACGGTATACGGCGTAGGCTCTGCCAATCTGATTTTTCTTCCCCTGGCGAATAAGCTTAAAAGTATTATCGGGCGCGAAATCATGCTGCGCGAAATGCTGATCGAAGGTTCAATCGCCGTCGCCAATGGCGAGAATCCGCGCCTCATCGAGCGCAAGCTCCAGGGCTATCTGGTCTGAACCGGGTCTTATTTATCGGAGCCTGCATGCGCCGCCGCAAGAAACCTCCGGAAGAACACGAAAACCACGAGCGCTGGCTGGTTTCCTACGCCGATTTCATCACGCTGTTGTTCGCTTTTTTCGTCGTGATGTATGCGATTTCTTCTGTCAATGAAGGCAAGTATCGCGTCTTATCCGATTCCCTGGTCAACGCTTTTAAAAGCCCACCAACCGCCGATCAGCCGTTGCATCTGGATCAACCGCAATCGGCGCCGCAACGCATCACGCCCGCGCCGCTGCACAAACCCGAGACGGAGGCCGAACGCAAGATCAAGAAACAAACCGAAGACATGCGCCAAATGGCGCAAGACCTGCTCAAGGTATTGGCACCGCTGGTCAAGGACAACCGGGTAAAAATCACGCAGAGCCTGCGCGGCGTGACGGTGGAAATCAATGCCTCGGTGCTGTTCGCACCCGGCCAGGCAACGCTGCAAACCGAATCGGAAAAGGCGCTCACGGCGGTGGCGCATGTCCTGGCGCAAGCGCCGAACCGGATACAAGTCGAAGGCCATACCGACGACTTGCCGATCAATACCCCGTTTTACCCCTCCAACTGGGAACTGTCTTCCGCGCGCGCGAGTAGCGTGGTACGCCTATTCGCCGCGAATGGCGTGGCGCCGGAGCGCATGGTTGCGATCGGCTATGCCGACAATCGCCCGGTCGTCCCGAATACCGATAATGCCTCGCGCGCGCGTAATCGCCGCGTCACTATTTTGATCATTTCCGAAGTGCAGGACAAAGCCAAGGAAATCCCCATCGCCGGCGCACTCCCGGAAGCGCCGCAAGTGCAGTAAATACTGGGGAAACACGGGGGGGGGTTTCTCCATGAGGTCCCGCGTCCCCCATGGCTTAAATACCGTTTTAGGCCTTGCCTAAAGGGCGCCCGCTCCCTACCGGCGTTGTCGCATAAGCTTGGCCGTCAGCGCCATAGAGATGGGCCGTCGTGGTATTTGCGCCGAGCAGAATTCTCAGCGCTTCCTGGTTGTCGGCAAGGTGCTGACAGTCGGTGTCGTCGCCGGGTATCCGTTGCGTCAGGATATGTTGCGTGCGCCTATCGTCGTGCGCCAGGGACAAAGCGTCCGGGTCATCGCGCAGGGCCAAGGCTTCAGGGTGAGTTCGGAAGGCAAGGCAATGTCGAACGCCGCAGTGGGGCAGCAAGTGCAAATCAAGGCGCAAAACGGCCAAACCGTGAGTGGCGTGGTGCGTGCCGACGGTACGGTCGAGGTACAGTATTGAGACCAGCACCGCCCTCGCTTACACCGCGAATGCTTAGACTTTGCAGGTATTTGTTGTTAAACTAAACCGTTGTCGCATCCCGGACGAAGCGCCGGAAAATTGCTTGAAAGCCTTTTCTGGCGTGTGTCTTGAGGCTACGACGAATTACCGTGGCGTCATCATAAGCGGCTAAAGTTTCTAGGCTTTCTAGCCGAAAATTCAACTGGGCATGGCATTTCCGTGCTCGGTAAAATCGAGGGCATGGCCTTGAAGATTGATAACTCCGTTAAGCCGGTATCGCAGACTAAAGCGAGCCAAGCCGCATCTAAGACCCGCGGCGGGGCGGCGAAAACGCCGCGCGCCACGGGTTCGCAGGAAAAAGTCGATATTGGGCCGCTTTCGTCGCAGCTTCACGCATTGGAAAGCAGCTTGGAAAACGTGCAAGTCGTCGATAGCGCGCGCGTGGAAGCAATTAAGCAGGCGATCAGCGAAGGGCGCTTTCGGGTCAACCCGGATGTGGTGGCCGACCGCTTGTTGAGCACTGTCAAAGAGTTGGTTCTTAACCATAAAGGCTGAACTTTGGCACAGGAGCCTGATTCCGGCAGCCTGAATGCCTTTCTTCTCGGCCTTAAGCGCGAGCTTGAAGCCTTTCGTCAGTTTCACCAATTACTCTCCGCGGAACAGTCGGCGCTCGTCAAGGGCGACGCCGATGGCTTGATGAGTCTGGCGCAGCGCAAAAACGACAAGGTGATCGAATTAACCCGGCTCGCCGACACGCGCAATCGCTATCTCGCGGAAACGATAGGC
>DAIAMA010000059.1 GCA_027438535.1 bacterium | reverse complement strand
ACCAAATCGAATTCATCGACATTCGCGAGCGTTTGCGCATAGGCCGCACGGGCCGCCTCTAGGCCGCGTTCGGTTGGCATCGCATGAATTTGCTGGGGCGGAATCGAGATGCGTGCCAGCCACGCCTCATACGCCATTTGGCTGTTGCGCTCGGGATGGCCGGCGGGCAGCACGCGTTCATCGCCGAAATAGATATGCCATGCCGCCCAATCGGTGGCGAGACCGCCCAAGCTTTGATACACGGCGCGCGGCGTCGTGCCGCCGGCGAGCACCAGGTGAAACGCGCCGCGATAGGCAATCGCATTCTCGGCGCTCGCCGCAATCGCTGCCCGCGCCGCGCGCCGCACTTCCTGCTCTGAGCCAAACCATTGCCAACGTACCATGAGCGCTACCCTTCGAGCCTTATGCCGATGCAATGTCCGCCATGATGCTCAATTCCGCGGCGGCTAGAGAAAAAGCGCGCGGTAGCCTAGCAGTTTAAAGATTACACTTCGTTCCGCCACACCTGATCTTCGCCGTCGAACAAGCGGCCTGCTTCATGCAAGCCCCAAGTGCCGGCGGGATAGGTATGGATGTAATCGCGCTCCATCGCCCAATACTTCAGAATGGGATCGACCACGCGCCAGGCCCATTCCACTTCGTCGAAACGAATAAACAAGGTGCGGTCGCCTTCGATCACGTCTAGCAACAAGTTTTCGTAGGCGTCGAGCGCGGCCTCGCCGCTGCCCAGATAGGATGCATTGAGCTTCAGCACGCGGGTGTCCATTTCCAGTCCCGGCTTCTTGACATGGATTTCCATGTGCATGCTTTCCTCCGGCTGCAAGGACAGCAACACCCAGTTGGGGGCAATGGTCTCGACCGGGGTTTCGCGGAACAACTGCTGCGGCGGGTGTTTGAAGCGGATGGCGATCATCGAGGTTTGTTTCGCCATGCGTTTGCCGGTACGCAAATAGAAGGGCACGCCGTGCCAGCGCCAATTGTCGATATAGAATTTGGCCGCGACGAAAGTTTCGGTGACGGAATTTTCTTCCACGCCCTCCTCTTGCGCGTAGCCCGGCACTTGCTCGCCGTTGACGGTGCCCGCCGCATATTGCGCGCGGAAGGCATGCGCATGCACCGCGCGCTTGGAGATCGGACGGATCGAGCGCAACACTTTCACTTTTTCGTCGCGCATCGCATCGGCGTCTAAGCTCGCCGGCGGCTCCATCGCCACCACCGTCAGCAATTGCATTAAGTGGTTTTGCAGCATATCGCGCAGCGCGCCGCTTTTGTCGTAGTAATCGGCGCGCTTGCCGATACCGACGTCCTCGGCCACCGTAATCTGTACATGGTCGATAAAATTTCGATTCCACAGCGGCTCGATCAAGGTATTGGCGAAACGAAATACCAAGAGATTCTGCACCGACTCCTTGCCGAGGTAATGATCGATGCGATACACCTGTTCTTCATCGAAATGCTTGTGCAGCAAGCCATTCAGCATTTGCGCGGTTTCGATATCCTCGCCGAAAGGTTTTTCCACCACGATGCGGTGGTTGCCGCGCGGCCGGTTCAAGCCCGACTTGTCGAGATTATTGATCACCGCGCCGAATTCGGTGGGTTTGATCGCGAGATAAAAAATGACGTTGGTGCCGCTACCCATTTTTGGCGTGGCCAGCGCTTCCTTGAGCTTGGCATAATCCTCGTGCTGATGCAGTTCGCCCTGGACATAGGCAAAGCGGTGGGCGAATTTATCGAATAATGCGGCATCGAATTCGTCGCCTAATTTTTTCTTCAGGGCCTCTTCCATGAACTGGCGCCAATCCTCGTTGGAAAACGGTCTGCGCCCAAAGGCAAACAGGCTCATATCCAGCGGCAGCCGCTTCGCCTTCTCCAGCTGATATAGCGCGGGCAGCAGCTTGATCTGCGACAAATTGCCGGTGGCACCGAAAATGACGAAACTGCACGGCCCTTGCTGTGAAGGATTATGGTTCATTTACCCTCTCCCGCTTTGACCGCATGCCCGCCGAAGCCCTTGCGCATCATGGCGATGAGCTTGGCGGGGTAATCGTTCTTGCCTTGGGTGGCAAAGCGCATCATCAGCGCCAGCGTCATGACCGGCGTCGGCACGCCTTGTTCCACCGATTCCAGCGCGGTCCAGCGGCCCTCGCCGGAGTCGGGCACGAAGGGTTCGATGTTATCTAGCGTCTGATCCTGAGCCAAAGCATCGGCGGTCAAATCCAACAGCCACGACCGCACCACGCTGGAATGCCGCCACAATTCGGCAATGGCGGCAATATCGAGATTGAATTCGGATTTCGATTTCAAGAGCGCGAAGCCTTCGCCGAACGCTTGCATCATGCCGTACTCAATGCCGTTGTGTATCATCTTGGTGAAGTGGCCCGAGCCCGCCGGGCCGCAGTGGAGCCAGCCGGTATCGGGCGTCGGCGCGAGCACCTGGATATAGGGCTGGATACGTTGCGCCGCCGCGGCTTCGCCGCCGTACATGATGCAATAGCCGTTGGCCAAGCCCCAGATACCGCCGGAAACACCGGCATCGACGAATTGCAAACCATGCGCCTTGAGCATTTGTTCGTGGCGCATGCCGTCTTTATAAAAACCGTTCGCGCCGTCCACCACCAAGTCGCCGGGGGAGAGCAAAGCCGATAGTTGATGCAGCGCATCGTCGGTGGCCTGACCCGCGGGCAGCATGAGCCAAACGATGCGCGGCGCGGGCAAGGCCGCCACCAGGTCTTTGAGCTCGCGCACCGCGATCGCACCGGTTTCCTTGGCGAGCGCCTCGGCCACCTCGAAGCTGCGGTTATACGCCACCACTTCGACGCCGCCGCGCCGCAAGCGCCGCGCCATATTGCCGCCCATGCGGCCCAAGCCCACCATACCGATTTTCATGATGCGATCCTTTTTGTTGTTGCGCTCGGAAGTTCCCATACAAGCATTAAGCAAAAAACAATTAAACCACGGGGATCACGGGGCGCACTGGGAAAACAAAAACACTTGAGCCTTAAAGTCGCCCACACACACCGCGAATTACCCCGTGTTCCCCGTGCACCCCGTGGTTAAGCGCTTTTCTAAATCCAAACCGCTCGCACCGCTTTGCTATAATCGCCAGCCGTTCTATTAATGTAGCGCACGCACCCCGCTATTCAACCATGATACCGGCAAGCCCAAAAATATTATTCGCGACTTCCGAGGCTCATCCTCTGATTAAAACCGGCGGCTTGGCGGATGTTTCCGGCGCCCTGCCCGCCGCGCTGCATGCACTGGGCGCCGACATCAAAATTCTCATCCCCGGCTACCGGCAAGTATTGGATAAATGCCGGCATGCCACGCCATTCGCCCAACTCCCCAACCCTTTCGTCCCCGGTACGGTAGACCTGCTCGAAGCGCGATTGCCGGATACCAGCGTACCCGTTCTTATCGTCGCCTATGATGCGTTCTTTAACCGCGAAGGCGGCCCCTATCAGATGGCCAGCGGCGGCGACTGGCCGGACAATGCCTTGCGCTTCGGCTTGCTGTCGTATGTCGCGGCGTGGCTAAGCAGCCAATACAACACCACGGCATGGCAACCGGACATCCTGCATTGTAACGATTGGCAGACGGGGCTCGCCCCGGCTTATTTGCGTTTCTGGCCGGGACGCAAACCGCCCAGCATCATGACTATTCACAACCTTGCCTATCAAGGCATATTCGGACCGGATACGGTGGATATGCTACATCTGCCGCCGGAAAGCTTCAAAATGCAAGGCTTGGAGTATTACGGCAATCTATCGTTCCTCAAAGCCGGTATTTTCTACTGCGACCGCATCACCACCGTGAGCCCGACCTACGCGCGCGAAATTCAGCAAGAAACCCTGGGCTTCGGCATGCATGGACTGCTGCAAGAACGGCGCGCGGTACTCAGCGGTATTCTCAACGGCATCGATACCGAGGCATGGGATCCGCGGCACGACCCGCATCTGCCTTATCGCTACGATGCGAAACACCTGGACGCGAAGACGAAAAACAAAACCGCGCTGCAACAAGCACTGGGATTGCAGGTAGACGCGCGCGCGCCGCTGGTCGGCATCGTGTCGCGCATCACATACCAAAAAGGTTCGGATATCGCCTTGGCCGTGATGCATGATTTGGTGCGGGAAGGCGTGCAATTCGCGCTCCTCGGCACGGGAGATAAAGTAGTGGAATTGGCCTTCATCGAGATGGCGCACGCCCACCCCGGCCGCATCAGCGTCACCATAGGCTACGAGGAGGGATTGTCGCACCGCATCGAAGCGGGTGCCGATATGTTTCTCATGCCGTCGCGCTACGAACCCTGCGGGCTGAATCAAATGTATAGCCAGCGCTATGGCACGCCGCCGATCACCTACGCGACCGGCGGATTGCTGGATACCATTATGGATGCCACGCCGGAAAATCTCGGCGCGGGCACGGCTACCGGCTTTCTCTTCACCGCAATGAACCGCCATGCCTGCGCCCAAGCCGTTCGGCGCGCCATCGCGCTGTATCGCGAACCGCAAGCCTGGCGCCGGTTGCAAATAGCCGCGCTGCGGCGCGATTTTTCCTGGCGGAAAAGCGCCGGGGAATATTTGAAGTTGTATCGCTCGCTCGCAGCATAAGAAATGCAGGCGACTTCGAATCAAATGTGCGATTACGCGGGCTGATATGCTTGAGTGTGCGCCACCATCGTGCCATTATCGAGCAACCGCTTGGCGAGACGCAGCGGCAAGCTGTCTTGGTGTAATGTGTCGCGCCAAATTACATATAAAGTCTTGCATATCGGGCTACCTTCAAGCGGGATGGCACGTAATGTGCCGGCACGGCATTCCTCGACGACTGTGCTGGACAGTACAATCGATACGCCTAAACTTGCTTTAACCCATTGCTTCACCGCTTCGGTACTACCGAGTTGCATGGCTACCTGCACGCCGCGTATTTCTTCTCCCAAGTGCTGAACGAGTAATGTACCTGTGCCGGTACCGGGCTCACCCCCTAATAAGGGCGCATCTTTTAACAAGTCGCGGGGAATGGCAGATAACTTCGCCCATGGATGATCGGGCGCCACGATCACCACCAATTCCTCCTGCCGCCACGGGCGCGCGATGTAGCCAGGGCGATCATCCCACCATTCCATGGTGGCGAGATCGATCTCGCCGCGCTCCAACTTGTCCGCGATCGCCGGGTTGTGTTGAATGACGATTTCGATCGGGCATTGCGTCTCCGCCAGAAATGACTTGACGTATGGCTGCAGCAGATAGACGCCGATATTGGAACTGGCGCCGATGACGATCGCCGGCTTGTGCATCAAGCTTAGAACACGCGTGTTTACGCGCAGCAGGCTCTCAGCGTGTGGCAGCAGTATCGTACCTGCCGCGGTCGGCGTGCAGCCGCTGTGGGAGCGTGCAATTAGACGCGTGTTAAGTTCCGCCTCGAGTTTCTGGATATGCTGCGATACCGTGGCCTGCGACAATGCGCGCTCATGTGCCGCAGCGCGGAAGTTTCGAGTACGGAGCACGGCCAGAAAGCTGGCGATGTGCTCAAGATTCAGCATAGTCAGGCGATTTTTCTTGCTTGCGGCCGGTTGATCGCGCCCTGCGGAGTTTCACCGCGCAGCGCCTGGAGAATGTTGCGCGCCGCTTCGAGCTCAATCTCGAGTCGTACCGAGTCCACTGCCGAGCCGATATGGGGTGTGAACAAGGTATGCTCCGGGTCTTCAAGCAGTGCCTGTGGAATAGCGTGCGGGCGGTTTGGGCGCGCCCATTCCTCCATTTCGAAAACGTCGGCGGCATAGCCGGCCAGCCGGCCGGAAGCGAGCGCCTCGACCACCGCCTGCTCGTCCACTACCGAGCCGCGGCAAGTGTTAATCAAGTAGGCGCCCATCTTCATCTGTGCGAGCGCACCGGCGCCGATCATGTGCAGTGTTTCGTCGCCATATGGCACCATCGGCACCACGAAGTCGCTCGCGGCAAGCAGCGTCGCCAATTCTACGCGCTCGAGATTCCATTGCGTTTCCTTCTCCCTCGGCAACGCCAAGGGATCAGCGTACAACATGCGCATCTCGTAGCCGGCCAGACGCTGGGCGATGGCCTGGCCGACAGCGCCCATGCCGATGATGCCCAGGGTCTTGCCGGTAAGTCCCGCGCCATAGAGTGCCGGGCGCCAACCATTGAATTGGCCGCCGCGCACAAAGCGGTCGCCGGCGAGCACGTTACGCGTCAAACCGATGAGCAAGCCGATAGTCAACTCCGCAGTCGGAATGGTGAGTAAGTCCGGAACGTTGGTGATCCACACGCCATGACGTGTGCAGGCATCGACGTCGTAGTTATCGTAGCCCTTGAGCGCGCAGCCGACCACGCGCAGGCGCGGACAGGCGCGCAGGAACGCTTCGTCCACGCTGTCAGGCATGAAGGTCATGATGGCCTCTGCGTCCTTCGTGCGCTGCAGTATGGCGTCACGCGGCAAGCTCTCATGGGTAGTGTTGGGAATGACTTCGCAGTAAGCGGCAAGAAGTTCGATAACTTCGGCGTGCACGCGGTGGGTGAGGACTACTTTTGGTTTCATTTTTCTTAAACTCCTGTTCTATTTGAATCGTTTTCTCAGTGCGCCGCTGAAGCTGTCTACCAGCGTCACCATCGCCAAAATCACCAGCAGGATCGCCGAGACGTCTTGGTACTGCATAATACGCAGCGAACCCATCAGTTCGAAACCGATGCCGCCGGCGCCGACCATGCCCATCACGGTCGAGGCGCGAAAGTTGTATTCCCAGCGGTAAATGGATATATCCGCCATCTGCGGCAGCACCTGCGGCAGCACACCGTGCAGGATCACCTGCAGCGGTGTTCCACCGGCGGCGCGCGCCGCCTCGATCGGCGCTTCGTCGGTGTGTTCGATGGCCTCGGCGAAGAACTTACCGACCATGCCGATCGAGTGCAGGCCGAGTGCCAGCACCCCGGGCAGGGCGCCGAAACCGACCGCCGCGACGAAAATGATCCCAAGAATCAGTTCCGGCACGGAGCGCAGGGCGTTCAACAGTCCGCGCGCCACATGGTAGACGGCCGGGTGCGGCGTGGTGTTGCGC
>DAIAMA010000058.1 GCA_027438535.1 bacterium | reverse complement strand
TGAAATACTCCCGGAAGCCCGCATCCACCCATTCATGCGGATCGGCGAAACGATAGAAATCAAAGTGATACAATGATAACTTAGAAACGGTATAAAGTTCAACCAGGGTATAGGTGGGGCTTTTCACTTTTCCCGCATAGCCCAAGCCGCGCAGCACGCCGCGCGTCAGCGTGGTTTTCCCCGCGCCCAAGTCGCCTTGCAGATAAATCACCAATCCCGGTACCAGTGCGCGCGCCAGTTCGGCGCCGAACGCGAGCGTCGCGGCTTCATCCGGCAAGAAGCGTGTCATTTGCATGGCGCCCCGCTATGATGCGCGGCATGCACTCGCCACAACTCGCCACGCGAATCAAAACTTGGGGACAAGCGCTCGGCTTTCAAGCCGTGGGGATCGCCGGCGTGGAGCTGCCGCAGGCGGAAACGCGCTTGTTGGAATGGTTGGCGGCGGGCAGACATGGCGCGATGGATTATATGGTAAAACACGGCACCAAGCGCACGCGCCCGGCGGAACTGGTGCCCGGCACGCTGCGCGTGATCAGCGCCCGGCTCGACTATCAACCACCGCAAACGCGCGCTAGCTGGGATGTGCTGCACGACCCAACGCGCGCGTTTATTTCGCGCTACGCCGTGGGGCGCGATTATCACAAGCTGATGCGTAGCCGGCTGCAACGACTCGCGGATCGCATCACCCAAGAAATCGGCGCGTTCCATTATCGCGTGTTCACCGATAGCGCGCCGGTGATGGAGGTGGAATTGGCGCAACTCGCGGGCCTGGGCTGGCGCGGCAAGCATACGCTGCTGCTGCAGCGCGAGCATGGCTCATGGTTTTTTTTGGGCGAGATCTACACCGATTTGGACTTGCCGGTGGATAAGCCCACCGAGAATCATTGCGGCACCTGCCAAGCCTGTATCGACATCTGCCCCACCGGCGCTATTGTCGCGCCGTATGAACTCGATGCCCGGCGCTGTATCTCCTACCTCACCATCGAGCACAAAAGCGCGATCCCGGAAGAGCTACGCCCGCTGCTCGGCAACCGCATCTATGGCTGCGACGATTGTCAATTGGCGTGCCCCTGGAATAAATTCGCGCAGCCCACGCAGGAAGCAGATTTTCATCCGCGCCAAGGCTTGGACGACGTGGCGCTGATCGATCTTTTTAACTGGGACGAAACAGCATTCGATACCCGCTTGGCGGGCAGCGCCATTCGCCGCATCGGGTATGAACAGTGGCTGCGCAATATCGCCGTGGCGCTGGGCAACGCCCCGACCACGCCCGAGATCGTCCGTGCGCTACAAGCCCGTTGCGATCATCCTTCGATCCTGGTGCGCGAGCATGTGGCCTGGGCGCTCGCCCGGCACGGCGTGCCCGCCTGATATAATCCGAACCTATTTTCTTATGCAAATCGACCCTCACTCTCCCATTGGCGTTTTCGATTCCGGCGTCGGCGGCCTGACCGTGGTTCGCGCGCTCATGGAGCGGCTGCCGTTCGAGAATATCGTGTATTTCGGCGACACCGCGCGTGTGCCCTATGGCGTGAAATCGGTCGAGACCATCGCGCATTACACTACGCAGATCGCCGAATTTCTGCTGGAAAAGCAAGTGAAGCTACTCATCATCGCTTGCAATACCATGGCTTCGGTGGCCGCGCAGCAAGTGCAAGACCTCTCGCCGGTGCCGGTACTGGATGTGATCGATGCCGGCGCGGCGGGTGCGGTAGCCGCCACGCGCAACAAGCAAGTGGGCATCATCGGCACGCCCACTACCATCAACAGCAATGCCTATGCGCAAGCCATCCATTGCCGCGACCCGGAAGTGCGCCTGTATTCGCAGGCCTGCGCGCTGTTCGTGCCACTGGTGGAAGAAGGCTGGCTCGAACATCCGGTGACGCGCCTCACCACCCAAGATTATTTGAAGCCGGTGCTGGCGCAAAACGTGGATACGCTAGTGCTGGGCTGCACCCATTACCCGCTTCTGATCCCCTTGCTGCAAGACGTGGCCGGGCCGAATGTGCGGCTCATCGATTCGGCGCGGGCAATGGCGGAGCGCACCGCGCTGCTGCTGAAAGAACAAAGCTTGAGTAATCCCAATCGGGGAAAGCCGCGCTATGATTACTTCGTGACCGATGTGCCGGTGCGCTTCCAAACCATAGGCGAGCGGTTTCTGGGCCGCACGCTCCCGAATGTACAGGTAGTGAAGTGGTAATCCTTATCGAGGACGACAAACATGCGATTTTTCTCACCTTCTCTCTTTCAAGCGTTCATCCTGCTTATCTTTCTCACCGCGGGCTGCGCGACCACGACCCAGCCCGGCGCGGTAGGCGTCGAGCGTAAACAATTTCTGCTCATTTCCGCCGAGCAAGCCAACCAAGGCGCGGCCGCTTTTTACGCCAAGGAAAAAGACAAGTACGCCAAAGCCGGTGCGCTGAATAAAAACCCGCAGCAAACGGCGCGGGTGCGCGCGATCGCCTCCCGGCTCATCGAACAAGCCGGCGCCTTCCGTCCCGACACGCGCAACTGGCAATGGGAAGTCAACGTCATCAACAGCAAGGAACTCAACGCTTATTGCGCGGCCGGCGGGAAAATCGCGGTGTATTCCGGCTTGATCGACACCCTGCATCTCACCGATGCCGAGATCGCGGCGGTGATGGGCCACGAAATCGCGCATGCCCTGCGCGAGCATACGCGCGAAGCCATGTCCGAAGCGCTCGCGCAACAAGTCGGGCTGACGGTGCTCGCCACCGCCCTCAAACTGGGCCAGAATAGCGCCAGCCTGCTCGGCGACGCCGCCACCGTGGGACTCACCCTGCCCTTCTCGCGCGAGAAAGAACGCGAGGCCGACCGCATCGGTTTGGAACTGATGGCGCGCGCCGGCTACGATCCGCATGCCGCCCTCAGTGTCTGGCGCAAGATGTTGTCCACCGGAAGCGGACAGCCGCCGGAAATATTAAGTACCCACCCCGCCCCGGAAAGCCGGCTCAAAGACATTGAGGCGCATCTGCCCGAGGTGATGCCCTTGTACGAATCCGCGAAGCGGCTCGGCCAGTAAGAAAAAAGAGGCCGGGCACGCGGCCCGGCCAACTCCGGATCAAGGAGAGAGATTCCCGATGTGCGACGCGAAAATCCGCAGCGCACACGCACACCGTTGCAATGCTTATGCCAATGCGGGCCGTAGCAGGATTACGGCTCTGCCATCCTCGCGCACACCGCGCGGCGTATGGTCCACGTTCGATTGTTTAGCGTCGCCGGACGTTGCGACCCATGCCGCGCATACGCGGTTGCGCGTCCGGCGCTGCCATAAAACGTACATTCAAGTGACGCGCGGCGTCAGCTTTCCCATTTTTAATCTTCAATCCTTGTGGAACACCAGCGTGCGATTGTTGACCGGCATGGCGTGGTCCGCGACTAAGGTCAGTCCATACCGCAAGGCAAGTGCGCACACCGCCTCGAAATCGCGAACGCCGCTCGCGGAATCGCGCGCCTTGAGCCATTCATCAAAACGCGCATTGCTCGGTGCGGTAAATTTCCCGCCATAGTTGAACGGCCCATACACGCACATCACGCCGCCGGGCAGCAGCGCTTGGCCCGCGCCGCGGAATAATTGTTCCACTTCGGGCCAGGAAATAATGTGCAAAGTATTGGCGGTAAAAATGCCGTCCACCGCTTCGACCGGCCACGGATTCGCATTCACATCGAGCGCGATCGGCGGCCGTGTATTCGGCAGCGACGCTTCATCGAGCCAAGCATGGATGCCTGAATGATTCGCGGCAAGATCGCTCGTCTGCCAGTTCAAATGCGGCAGATGGCGCGCGAAATACACTGCATGCTGGCCAGTGCCGCTGCCGATTTCCAGCACGCTATGCACCGCGGAAAATGCCTCGCGCAGAATGGCGAGAATCGGTGCTTGATTATTTTCGCAGGCCTCGGAAAAGGGTTTCATGCCCGATCCAGATCCAAGCGCCGTATGGTCGCAACCGCGCGCGGATTGTCGCGCCATACACTGGGATCGGCATCGACATAGAGTTCGATTTCGATACCATCCGGATCGCGGATATAGAGCGACTGGCTGACCGCGTGATCCGACATGCCGAGCACCGGCACGCCGTGCCGTGTCAGGTGATCGCGCAGGGCGCGCAGCTCATCCAGACTATCGCCCACTTTAAATGCCACATGATACAAGCCCACGCTATCCGTGCTGGGCGCGGGGGCGTGCGCACCCACTTCCAGCAGTGCCAAATCGTGATGATTCTCGCCCAAGGAAAAAAACACCATATTGCCGCCATAGCGCGCTACTTCGCGCAGGCCCAATACATCGCGATAAAACGGCACGGACACCGCGAGATCGCGCACTTTCAACACCACGTGGCCTAATTGTTTAATTTGCATGTAGCGCTTTCTTCAAACCCATGCGCGATTATTCCACAGCTGGCGCAAATAAAAACGCCAACCCGAAGGTTGGCGCAATTCCCCATTAAAGCTATTTTTCTGTTTTTCTACAATATCAGCAAGCCGCATGCCAGAATATTATCTATTTGATATTGAATATTATTTTTAACAGTTGTATAAAAAATCAAAGCGCAGTGTAAAAAATGCCGACCGCCCGCAATTAAACGGCTATGCTGCGTCCCGGCCGGAAATAGCGTTGATCGTCGTAATACGCCGGGTCTTCATTATCTGCGGTGAAACCCGGGAAGCCCAACACCGGCACGGGCGCGAGATCACGTGGTTGCGCTAGGTGTTGCGTGCTAGCGATCAAGTCCGCCAGCATGCGGTCGGCCCGAATCAATTGCGTTTCCAGCGGCAACGCAAGCAGCGCCGGCGATACCGGCAGCACGATGCCTTTACCCGTCATCCCCCGGTAGGGCGCGAGCGCTTTTTCCATCAAGCCATGCCCGAACAAGAAGCAGCGCATGCGAGCGCGCACCTCGGCACGGCGCTCCCAAAACAATTTTTTCCATTGGAACGCCCGCAGCAATGCGCGAAGCCCAGGATCGGCGGAAAGCACTATCACGCCGCTTTCATCGAATTGCGTCAAGGCATCCTGGCCTGGCGTGCGCGGCACCAGCGCACCCGCACGCGCTTCGAGCAGCGCGTAGTGGCGCGCATTCAATGCCGCCTTGGCTAAGGGAAATGTCGCCCAAGCGAGCAAATTGAAGCAATCGTGCCAACTCTCGGCGCGCGTTTGCAATGCGCCCGTCATGTAAATGCGCGGCTCATATCCTTGACGCCAATCCTGCGGCTTTTCCACCGCCTGCGGCACTACCCGTAATACCGCTCCGCTTCCCGTTCGCAGCGGCGGTGAACGATCCAGCAGCGCTTGATAATCGGATAGCGTCGGCCATTGCCGCAGCGGCCACTGCGCGCGCTCCAAGGTCGGGCGCAAAGCCGCGAACAAAGGCGCAGCCTGGACTTGCGCCATGTCCCACACTACGGTCATGGTTGTCTATTTTCCTAATACGCCTATAAAGATAGGATCAAGCTTAACCGTAAAAGCTGAAGTATGCCCATTCAACCGGAGGTAACCATGCAACGCGACGCATTCGTTCAAAAAGCAAGCAGCAACCCTTTGGTCAAAGTAAAACGTTTCGGCCAAAGTCTCTGGCTCGATAATCTTTCACGCACGCTATTGCATGAAGGCGGCCTCAAGCGCTATGTGGAAGAGGATGGTATTTCCGGGGTTACCTCCAATCCGGCGATTTTTCAAAAAGCCATCGCCGACAGCCCTTATTACAAGGACGATCTCGCGCGGCTCAGACAAACCGATCTCTCGCTCGAAGCGCGCTTCGAAGCGCTTGCCGTACCCGATGTGCAAGCCGCCTGCGACTTGCTGCGCCCGGTATGGGAAGATACGCACGGCGACGATGGCTATGTCAGCCTGGAAGTGTCGCCCACGCTGGCTTACGACGAAGAAAACACCGTCTCCGCCGGCAAGCGTCTGCACGCAACGGTCAACCGTCCTAACGTGCTGATCAAAGTACCGGCGACGCCGCAAGGCATTCTCGCTTTCGAGACCTTGACCGCGCACGGCATCAGCGTCAACGTTACCTTGATTTTTTCCCTGCACCATTACATGCAAGTCGCCGAAGCCTATATCCGCGGCCTGAAACACTGGATCAGCGGTGGCGGCGATCCGCGTCGCGTGAAGTCGGTGGCGAGCATATTCCTATCGCGCGTCGATACCCTGGTCGATAAGAAATTGGACGCGATAGGCACCCCGCAAGCGCTCAATCTGCGCGGCAAAAGTGCGGTTGCCATGTCGAAACTGGTATATCAACGCTATTTGGAATTATTTCACGGCCCGCTGTTCGCGGAACTCAAAGCCAAAGGCGCGCGCCCGCAAAACCCGCTATGGGCCAGTACCGGCACCAAGAACCCTGCCTATAGCGATGTCATGTACGTGGAACCGCTGATCGGCCCGGAAACGGTTAACACCTTGCCGGATGCCACTATCGCGCTATTCCGCGATCACGGCAAAGCTACTGCCTCCATCGACACCGACATCGAGCAGACCCGGCATGATTACCTGGCGCTGGAACAAATCGGTATTAATATGCGCGATGTCGGCGATGAGCTGCAGCGCGACGGCGTGAGGTTATTCCAAGAAGCATTCGATAAACTCCTGGCGGCAATGAAATAACGCGCTTATTTGCCGTCACGAACAATAACGGGCCGTTGGCCCGTTATTGTTTTGTGCGTAAGATACGCACTTTTTCTTGGAGCCTCGCATGCGCAAAACCCTGATCCGTACTCTGACCAGCCTCACCGCCTTGGGCCTCGCCGCCCTGCCCCCTTTGGCTGCCGCCCACGACGATATGCCGCATGGCCATACGCATGCGCAGCCTGGTATCGATTTGATTAAAATTGACCACAAAATCGGGGAAGGCGCCACCGCCAGCGCGGGGGAAGAGGTCACGGTGCACTACACCGGCTGGCTTTACGACGCGGAGACGACCGATCACAAAGGCCGCAAGTTCGACAGCTCGCGCGATCGCGACGAGCCGTTCGCTTTTCACCTCGGCGCAGGACAAGTAATTCGCGGCTGGGATGAAGGCGTGGCTGGAATGAAAGTCGGCGGCCAGC
>DAIAMA010000057.1 GCA_027438535.1 bacterium | reverse complement strand
CTATTCGATGCGCCAAAGCGAGTACGCGACCTGGAACACGCTTACCTGCGAATGCTTGCCCAGTGGATCGCGGGCAAACCGGCTTCTGGTTTTGACCTGTCCGCCGCCCGCTAATCCAAAGTGCGCTTGAAGCGCTTCAAACCCAGCCCGATCACCACGACCATGAACAACACCAATGGCCATAGTTGCGGCAAGATTTCCGGCGCGCCGTTGCCTTTGAGCATGATGCCGCGCACGATGCGCAAAAAATGCGTGAGCGGCAAGATTTCGCCCAAGCGCTGCGCCCACACCGGCATGCCGCGAAACGGAAACATGAAGCCGGACAGCAGCAACGACGGCAGAAAAAAGAAAAACGTCATTTGCATCGCTTGCATTTGGTTGCGCGCGATGGTGGAGAACATGATCCCCACCGCGAGATTGGCCGCGACAAATAGCAGCACGCAAGCGAGCAGCAGCAATAGCGAGCCTTGGATCGGCACGTGGAAAACGAAGGTGGACACGGCCAGAATCAAGGTCACTTGGATGTAGCCCACCAGAATATAGGGCACGATCTTACCCAGCATGACTTCCAGCTGGTGCACCGGCATCGCCAGCAGATGTTCCATGGTGCCGCGCTCGCGTTCGCGCGTCATGGCCAGCCCGGTCATCATGATCATGGTCATGGTGAGAATCACGCCCATCAGCCCCGGCACGATGTTGTACTGCGTGATGCCTTCCGGGTTGTAGCGGCGATGGATGATCAAATCGATCGCACTCGCTCCGCCCGCCGCGCCTTGGGCCGAGCCCTTGAGGTCATGCGCGAACGCGCTCCTGGCCACTTCGTTCAGCGCCGCGATGGCGTTGCCGGTGGCGCTGGGGTCGGTGGCGTCGGCTTCCACGAGTATCGCCGGGCGTTCGCCGCGCAGCAAATCGCGCGAAAATTGCGCCGGAATAGTCACCACGAACTGCACCTCGCCCTCGTTCAGCAAAGTGTCCGCTTCATGCTCGCTGCGCACCGGCCGCACCAAATCGAAATAGCCGCTATTTTTCAGCGCCGCTAAAAACGTGCGCGAAAATTCGCTTTGATCGGCGTCGATCACCGCCGTGGGCAAATGCTTGGGATCGGAATTGATGGCGAAACCGAACAGCCCGAGTTGAATCAGCGGTATGCCCACCATCATCGCGAACGTCAAGCGGTCGCGGCGCATTTGAATGAATTCCTTCACCGCCACGGCGACGAAACGCGCCCAGGAAAAACGGCTCACGCCTTGCCCTCCCCGGCCTCGGTCACAAGTTGAATGAACACGTCTTCCAATCCGGGCTGCGTTTGGGTCCAAGTCAGGTCGGCACGCGTTTGATACAGCGCCAGCGCGGTCGCGAGTTGCGCCGCATCGGTGCCGGAAACATGCAGCGCATCGCCGAAAGGCACCACTTGCGCTATGCCCGGCAAACGTTGCAAAGCCTCGGCCAACTGCATCAAATCCGCCCCCGCCACCACCCAGGTGCTTAAGCCGGAACTCGCCGCCACTTGGCTCGGCGTGCCCTGGGTCAGAATCTGGCCGAAGGAAAGATAAGCGAGACGATGGCAGCGCTCGGCCTCGTCCATGTAGTGGGTCGATACCAGCACGGTGATGCCATCGGCGGCGAGTTGATGAATGGCGAGCCAGAAATCGCGCCGCGCTTTGGGATCGACGCCCGCGGTGGGCTCGTCGAGCAGCAGCAGCTTGGGATTGTGCAGCGTGGTAGCGGCCAAGGCCAAGCGCTGCTTCCAGCCGCCGGAGAGCGTGCCCGCCAATTGTTCACGGCGCCGCGCCAGCCCCAGGCGTTCGATCGCGGCGTCCACCACGCGCGTGCGATTCGGCACGCCGTAGATGCGTGCCACGAAATCCAAGTTCTCGCGCACCGAGAGATCTTCGTAGAGCGAGAAGCGTTGCGTCATGTAACCGACTTCGCGCTTGATTTGCACGGTCTCGCGGATCACATCGTAACCGAGACAGCGCCCTTCGCCCGCGTCCGGGATCAACAGCCCGCACAGCATGCGAATGGACGTGGTTTTGCCGCTGCCATTGGGGCCGAGAAAGCCGAAAATTTCGCCGCGCGCCACCGTCAAGGTGAGATTCTGCACCACGCGCTTGCCATCGAACGCTTTGGAAAGTCCGCGCACGTCGATGGCCACCGCGCCGTTCATGGCAAGAAAATATCGACCGGTTGCCCAGGATGCAGCTTTACCGCGTCTTCAGGCGCGAGCCGCGCTTCGGCGAGATACATGAGCTTGGCGCGCGCTTCATTGCTGTAAATTACCGGCGGCGTGTACTCCGCCTGGGAAGACACGTAGCTCACATTGGCGCTTAGCTTAGGGCAGCCGTCGCAGCTGACTTGAATGCGCTGGCCGGTTTTGATTGTCGCGAGCAAGGGCTCGGGGATAAAAAAACGCAATTTAATATTGGCCGGCGGTAACAGCGACACCACGGGGCTGCCGGCCGGCACCCATTCGCCTGTCACATACAAGGTATCGTGCACCAGACCCGTGACCGGCGCTTTGACCGATTTTTGATCGAGCCGCCACTGCGCTTGCGCCACCGCCGCCTGCGCCGCCTTCATCTCGGCACGCGCCGCGTCGATCTCGTCCTGGCGCGCGCCTTGCCGCGCCACGCGCAATTGCGCTGCCAGCTCCGCGACCCGCGCGCGATCGCGGTCGCGTGCGGCGCGCGATTGATCCAAGCGCTCGCGCGAGATGAAATGGCCCGCGAACAGTTCCTCGTCGCGCTGCCATTGCGCTCCGGATAAATGCAATGCGGCCTGCGCTTGCGTCCATTGCGCCGCCACCGCCGCAACCTCATCCGGACGCCGGCCTTTCTGTAAATCGTCGAGGTGTGCCGCGCTGCCGCGGAGCCGCTGTTCCGCTTCCATGCGCGCCGCTTTTTCGCTTTCTTGCTCCAGGGCGAACAAGGGCGCGCCCGCCTGCACCGTCAGCCCGCGCCGCGCCGCGAGCACGGTCAACTGGCCGGCGAACGGCGACGCCACGCGCACGAATTCGCCCTCGGCATAGCCGTGCAATTCCGGCTTCCCCTGCGGCGCGCACGCCGCGAGCAAGCATACTAAAATCAACGGTGGATAAAAACGCATGAGAAATGGCGCGAAGGGTGAACCAGCGGGTCATTATAAGCGCCGCTAAGCGCACTGGCCAGGATAGATGCGCCATGTGCGCCTCGATCACGGCGCCCATGCAACACGCCGCCGCTACAATGTTTGTTTGATGGCCAGCACCGCCTGGTTGCGCAGCGCTTTAAGCAAGGACAACTCCTGCTCGGGTATCGCGATCTCGCCAGGCTTGGGTCGGTCGGCGTAGATCAGCGCGATGGCCTTGCCTTTGACCGTGACCGGAAATATCACGAAGGTGCGCGCCGCGACATTTTGCCGGTACCAATGCGGTATCCGCGTGGCGATATTGGTGTCGTCTATATTGGTGATCAAAATATCCGCATTGTTCTTTAGCGCGACATGAAACACGTCCGCTTGTTCCGCCATGGAAAAATGGAACGCCTTGAGCAGGTCTTGCACGCCCTCTCCAAAGCCGAATTTGCCGCACATGGCATTATGGCGCGCGTCTTTAATGCAAAACAGCACATGGCTAAAGCCCATGCCGGTGTACATGGTCTCCAGGATCATGCGCAGGATGTCGTTCACCGAGATATTGTCGTCGATGAAGGAATTGCTGATGTCCTTCAGGCCCGCCGTGAGAATGGATTGAATTTCCTCGGTGCTCGGTTGCGGCTTACCGCCGTCCTCGCTCAGTACCACATCGCGCACCGGCGCGTGTTCGTGCAAGACCGTCGCCGCGAGCGCCGTGTGCGTATCGGACGCGCTATCCGTTTCGGATGCCGGTACGGATAGTTTTGCCGGCGGCGCCAGCGCCGGCCGCTCGCCCATGCCCGCCCATTTCGACGCTTGCTGCGCGAACTGCGTCTGCTTGAGGTTCACATTTACCGCCGCGGCGAATTGGGCAATATCTTGCAAGGACTTCGCCATCAGCACGGCCAGCTGCTTCTCCGTCACCGCCAGGTTATCGCCGAAACGCGCCATAAGCTTAGCCAACGCCTTGCCGCGATCGGCTTCCGGCGTACTGGTGATAATCTCGCACAGGGTATTGGAAAAGCCCGCCAGCACACGCAACTTATCGCTATTGTTCGCGCTTTTCTTTATTTTTTCTTCCGGCAGTTTCCTCATGCTCAGCACGATCTGGTCCGGGAAACCCCAACTCTTGGCGATACCGATTCCGAGCTCTTCGAACGACAAGCCCAGCACTTGCGTCGACGCCTTGATTTCGCTGAATCCCTTAGCTTGAATCAGCTTCTTGATCGCTTCCGTCTCTTGCGGAAAATAAAACATGGAAAGCATGCGTCCGAGATTATGAAACATGGCGCAAATAAACGCTTCCTCGGCATCCTTCACTTGAATTTTCGCCGCCATTTCGCGCGCCAGCATGGCGGCATACAGCACCTTGACGAATTCCTCCTTGAGCTGCTGGGCATGGCCTTTATTTTGCAAATTATCGAACAGCATCAAGGTCAAGGCGATAGAACGCACGGCATCGAAGCCGAGGATCACCACCGCGCGCGAAATCGTGCTGATCGAACCGCCTCCGACATGGGTGTAAACCGCGGCATTGACCAGCTTCAATAATTTATTGGTGAGCGCAAAATCTTTAAGGATGGTGTTGGAAAGTTTACTGACGCTCTCCTTGTCCGAAGCGGCAATGCGGTTGATCGCGGTGACCGCTTCCGACAAGGCCGGAAAATCGCTCTTGAGCCGCATACGGCGCAGCAGAAAATCCAATGTGCTCTGCTTGGCATCGCCGCCGGTTTTGGCGAGTTCGGGCGCCTCTGGCGCAAGATAGAATTCAAAGGCATGTTTCATTTGCCAAGCATCGTCGAAGCGCTCGGCGGGATCTTTCTTTAGCGCTTTCAGCAACAGATCGTCGAGCTTCTCATCGATGCCGTCGTTATGTTTCGAGGGCGGGGCGATCGGGTCGGTAACGATACGCTGCATCACTTCCTGCACATCCTTGCCGCGCACGGCATGGCGGCCGGTGAGCAGCTCATACAGCATCATGCCGAATGAAAATAAATCCGATTGGGGGCCAAAGTCTTCATGGGCGATATATTCGGGCGCCATGTACGCGGGCGTGCCCATCAGATAACCGCTTTTCGCGCCTTGATTATCGATGCGCCCGGCGACGCCGAAATCCATCACCCGCGCTATGCCATTGGCGCCGAGCAAGACGTTGGAAGGCTTAAGATCGCGATGCACGATGCCTTGCGCATGCGCATAGCCGATCGCATCCAGAATCTGCATCGCCAATTCCGCCGCGCGCGCGGGAGGAACCGGGCCTTCCGCTTGCAGCATCTGCGCCAGCGTTTGGCCGTCGACGAATTCGAATACTAAATACGGTTCGCCCTCGTGTTCGCCGGCATCGTATAGGGTAACGATATTGGGATGTTGCAGGCGGCTGACCGTGCGCGCCTCGGTCAGCAAGCTTTCCATGTTCGCCGCGCGTTCGGCGGGCGAGGCGAAATGCAGGGTCTTGATCGCGACCTCGCGCTCCAGATGCGGATCGTGCGCCAAATACACTTCGCTTTGATTGCCTTTGCCCAGCAGCCGAATAATCCGGAAGCGCCCGATGGCGCCGGCGGATCGAGCCGAGGGGTTCGCGCTTGCTAGCATAGTCTTTACCGTTAAAAAGTTGCGGCGGCAACGCCGGCGCCACCCTGGAATCTGTTACATTAGGCATCTATATCGGCCTTATTCACCGGAGCTTTATATGAAGACATATTTGATATTTGCCCTTGCGCTGTTGGTTGGCGCCGGCGCATTCGGCACCGACGCCCATGCCAAGCGCTTCGGCGGCGGCAAAAGCTTCGGCAAACAGCGCGAGCAAATCACGCAACCGGCCGCCCCCCGTCCCGCCAGCCCGCCTCCCATCGCCGCCCCGGCGGGCGGCCGGTCTTGGCTGGGACCGCTGGCCGGCTTGGCGGCGGGCGGCTTGCTCGCCTCGCTCTTCATGGGACATGGCTTCGACGGCATCAAGTTTTTCGACATCTTACTGCTGGCAATGCTGGCCGTAGGGGTTTATCTCCTATGGCGAAAAATACGCCAAACGCCGTCACCGGCGCCGATGCAATACGCCGGCACGAATGTAGCCAGGATGGCGCCGCCGCCCGCGACGGCCGGCGCGGCGCCGGCGATCGCCCAAGCCAGCGGCCGCCCGGCGTGGTTCGAGGACGAACCGTTCCTGCGCGCGGCGAAAGGCCATTTCATTCGCCTGCAGGAAGCCTATGATCGCGCCGATTCGAATGACATTCGCGAATACACCACACCCGAGGTATTTGCCGAGATTCAGCTGCAACTGCAAGAGCGCGGCAGCGCCAAGAATAAAACCGATGTGCTGCAATTAAACGCGGCGATGCTGGATGTCGCGACGGCGGACGGACTGGTGGTGGCGAGCGTGCGCTTTACCGGTTCGCTACGCGAAGAAGAAGGCGCACCGGCGCAGCCGCTCGATGAAGTATGGCATATCCAGAAATCCGCGAACGACCGCGACGCGGCATGGTTCGTGGCGGGAATTCAGCAAGCCGCCTAAGCCACGATCTCCACCGGCGTCCCCGCCGCCACCCGCTCGAATAAATCCATCACATCCGCGTTGCGCATGCGCACGCAGCCGTGCGAACCGGGCGCACCCATCGCCACCGTATCCGGGCTGCCGTGGATATAAATAAAACGGCGCATGGTATCCACCTCGCCCAGCCGATTGAAGCCGGGCTCGCACCCGGATAGCCACAGAATACGCGTGAGTATCCAATCGCGCTCGGGAAATCGCGCCCCCAGTTCCGGCGTATAGATTTCGCCCGTCGGGCGCCGGCGCACGAATACGGTATTTTCCGGCTGGCCCGCGCCGATTTTAGCGCGGACGATATGCCGGCCGCGCGGCGTGCAGTAGCTGCCGTTGGCTTCGCCCACGCCGTTGGCTGCGGTTGATATCGCATAGCGCCTTTCCAGGCCCCCGGCCTTATTCAGCAATTCCAGGCTTTGATCGGAAATGCTGATACGTATTTTTTTCTCCATGCGCGGCATTATCCCTGCCCCGGTGGCAAGCGACAATCCCACGTTGCATGCCAGCTAATTTTATTGGCGCTATTGCCGATAAAAGCTACTATT
>DAIAMA010000056.1 GCA_027438535.1 bacterium | reverse complement strand
CTATATTCTTTTCGTCGCGTCGGCTTTCGCGTTTGTGTTAGCCGAGTTCCTTGCTACCGGTACTTTTAAGGCTTTTGGGCCGTTTCCGCTCGCGCACGGTTTGTTCGTGGCCATGCTGGCGCTTTGGTGGCTTCGCTTAGATGCGGACGCGGGACATCCGTCTGGGCCATTGTTAAAGATATTTACGATAGCACTCGCACCCCTTGCTTTGGCATTTCACTTTTTTCGCTCGCGCGGGCTCAAGGGAGGCGCAGTAGCAACCGCGGTAATGCTTGGGCTTCTTGTGCTGTTTCGTCTTTCCGGGGAGCTTGGCGTATATGCCGTGCAGCTCATGCGGCACTAAGAAAGCGCGGCATTTTTTTGAGGCTGCCTAAATTTTAGGCTGGGCCGCTTGGCCGGTCCAAAAGTTCGTGTCGCGTTTCAAGAATTCCGCCACCGGCATGTAGTGCGAGCCGTCGCAGGAGAAGGTGAGGCCCACCATGCCGTTCATGATGTTCAGTGAGCCGGAGCGCAGGTAAATCGTTTCATCCAAGAAGCGCAAGGTTTTGAACTGTTCCAGCACCTTGATGATGTCGCTCGCGGGCGTGATGGCTTTTTCCGGATATGGGCGCACCGGATAGGCCAGGCACAATTCCGGATCGATGATTTCTTCCACGCCATGCAGGCGATAGCCGTAGGGATCGTCGTACAGCCAGAACGAACAGCGGCCGCTCGAAAAATGAATCTTGCCGTGAAACACGCCGTGTTCGCGCATCAGCATGTCGATGCGTTCGAGCGCGCTGTCGATATGCTCGTCGAACACGCTGTGGGTACGGGTTTGCATGAACACCGTGCCGCGCACCGAGGGGTCGCCGCGAAATTGCTTCCAGCGCGCGTCTTGGGCGGAAAGTTGCGAGTCGCGCAGCAAATCGTTGACCGCGAAATCGGCGGCGATGAAGCCGAGCAATTGGTTTTCACGCCGCACGGCTTGCAAGGCGGTCAGGCAATATTCGTAAGTGTAGGTGGAGAGATAGACCGAAGACAGCATGATGCCCTGGAACGGCAGATGATGCTTCAGATAGGGGCGCTCCGACAGATCGCGCCCGCGCCACGAAGGGTCCGGCCCCGAGGCGCGTATCATGGATGAGCGCTCGATGCCATTCACATCCCAGGCATACAGCAAGTGGCAATCCGGTACGCTCGGCAGCCCGTCCAGTAACGCCCGATCGAGTGCATCGGCATCCGGCCATAGGGCGGCGCAGTGCTCGGCCAAGCGCGCGAGCGGCGCGCTGACGGCATCGGCGAGCGCGGCTTTTTTCTCTAAAATCGTTTGTTGTACGGTCGTCATATTTTCATTGTAAGTGCAAAATCGCTCTGCTGGGAAACCGGTATTTTAAGCACCGAATGATTGCGCGAGGATGACGCGCCATGCTCGGCTAGGGTATGTGCAATGACGAGATGACTTGATCGAGCACTTCGCCATCGGGCGTGGTGAGCTTAAAGCGCACCGGCAGATAATGCTGATCGATCGCGAGCCAGATATCGCCCGTATTGCCGGCTTCCGGGGTTGATTGCACGCTGACGAGATGCTCGGTGCGCAAGGCGCCCAAAGGGGTCTGGAGCGTTTCCTCCCCGACTACTTGGTAGGTGTATTGATTAAGCTTGCGGCCCGTGGTGACTGGCACGGTCACGCGCCCGCTGTGCGGCGCGGTAAACGCCAACTGATAGAGCGCCGAAAGCTGGTCTTGGGTGCCGTCGGCCAGGGATGCGTTGTGAATGTCGTCAGGCTTGCCGTATTGCAGTGTTTTGGCGGCCCAATCGAAATCCGCGTATTCGGTATGCTCGCTGCTTTGGCCGCGCTGAATCCAGAATGAAATCGGTTTGAGCCCGGCGGGTGTCAGTTCGCCGCGGCTGGTCATGATATAGCGCCCGCTGTAGAACAAGGAGAACAAGCCGGTCGCCTCGGTGGTGCTGGTCAGCAAATATTGATTGTCCACGATATGCCAAGTATGCGTGGTCTTCCCCAGCAGCAAGCCTTGCGTGCCGCGATATACCGAGTACACGATCTGAATGCGTGCCGGAAAATCCGGGCGAGGATCGGGCAGCGGCATGGACGGTGACGCGGGGGGAGATGCCGGGGCAGGTGCGGGCACGGACGGCGCGGGGGCTTGCGCTATTGCTTGCGGGGGCGGGGTAGGCGCCGGCTCCGGCAGCGGCGCCGGGTTGGGAATGATCGGCGCGGGGCGCAGTGGTTTGGCTTTGGGTTTAGCGGCGTGTTTTGGAGGCTGTGGTTTAACGGCGGCGAGCGGCGGCAGGGTTTGGATCTTTACCGTCAACGGCGGTTCCGGCGCCGGCTCCGGCAGCGTGATGTGCGGGCCGAACAAGATAATCAGGTGCAAGAGAAACGAGGCCAGCAGCGCATAAAAGAAGGGCTTGCCCCGGCGCGGCATGTTTATTCGCTCGTGACGTGCGTAAGTACCTGTTCGGTTTGTTCCCCTTTCTTGCCGTCGATCACGATTTTAACCGGCGCGGCCAGTTTATCGCTGATCCATACCGTGATGCCGTCGTTGTCCGGCGTGCGCTCGCGCACATAGCGCGTGGTGCGGAAAGTGCCGGCGGGAAGGGTGAGGGTTTCTTCGCCGGCGCGCACGATGGTGTATTCGGTGATGCCCTTGCCGTTACTCATCGGTATGAGCAGCTTGTCTTTCCCTTTTGGCCAATACTTGAGCTGGTAGAACAAGCTTAGCCGGTCTTGCAATGCGTTCGGCAGCGGTTTGGATTCGGATTTTCCGTCGAAGCGAAAAGTCGCGGTTTTGGTTTTCCAGTCGAAACGCGCGTCGATGTTTTTATCGGTTTTGAGGCTGCGCTGATAGGCGTATTGCTGTGGGCGAAAGCCGGCGGGCCCGATTTCGCCGCTGCTGATTTGCTTGAAAGTTTCCTTTAAAAATACGGCCACGACACCCATGGGCGTAAGCGTACTTTCCAAGTGATAGCGCTTATTCGCGATCTCCAGCGTTTCTCGCGCTTCGCCGATAACCAGGCCGTCACGGCTCACGCTATAGACGGCGTTAAACGAGGCGGGCGCGGCCAGCGCCGGCGCGAGCCAGGCGGCAAGCAACACTACGATCAGCGCACGTATCATTGACTCTCCCAAGGAAAACGCAATGCAGAGGTTAACGTTTCCGCATCCCGCACGTTGACCCGGCCCTGGTGCGGATGGAGCCGGCCCTGCGCGAACCAGCGCAGCGCTTGCGGGTAAATTTGGTGCTCTTGTTCCAGCACGCGCGCCGCCAGCGTATCCGGCGTGTCGTCCGATTTCACCGGCACCGCGGCTTGCACCACGATCGGGCCATGATCCACGGCCGGGGTGACGAAATGCACGGTGCAACCGTGGATTTTAACACCGGCGTCGAGCGCGCGCCGATGCGTGCCTAGCCCGGGAAACGCCGGCAGGAGCGAGGGATGAATGTTGATCAGCCGCCCCGCGTAGTGATGGACGAAATCATCGGTGAGGATGCGCATGAAGCCGGCCAGCACCACCAAGTCCGGATTGAAGGCATCGATCGCTTGCATCAGCGCGGCATCGAATGCCGCTCGCGATGCATGCGGCCGGTGGTCGACGACGGCGGTGGGGATGCCTTTGGCTTGCGCGTAATCGAGTCCGGCGGCATCGGGTTTATTGCCGATCACCGCCGCGATGCGCAGCGGCAGATTCGCCTCGACGATGGCTTGCATATTGCTGCCTCGGCCGGAAATAAGGATGACGATGGTTTTCACTGCACGATTGTTTGCGCTTGACCCGCGGTGCGAATTTGAATTTCACCAATGCGATATACCGTCTCGCCCATCGCGGCTAGGCTTTGCATCGCACGCCCGGCGTCGGCTTGCGCCACGACCACCGCCATGCCGATGCCGCAGTTGAAGGTGCGGTACATTTCCCGCGGTGCGACATTGCCCTTTTCTTGCAGCCAGCGGAACAGCGGCGGCATTTCCCAGCGCGATTTATCCAGTACCGCGGTGAGTTCCGCTTGCAGGATGCGCGGAATATTTTCCAGCAAGCCGCCGCCGGTGATGTGGGCCATGCCTTTCACCGGCAGTTCGCGCATCAAAGCCAGCAGCGGTTTCACATAGATGCGCGTCGGTTCGATGATGGTTTCGCCCAGGGTGCGGCCGTGGAAGGGTGCATTCAAATCGGCACCCGTGACTTGCAATATTTTGCGGATCAGCGAATAGCCGTTGGAGTGCGCGCCGCTGGAGGCCAGCCCCAGCACCGCGTCGCCCGCTTGGATGGTGGCGCCGGAAATGATTTGGCTTTTCTCCACCGCGCCCACCGCGAAGCCGGCGAGATCGTATTCGCCCGCGGGGTACATGCCCGGCATTTCGGCGGTCTCGTCGCCGATCAGCGCGCAGCCGGCGAGCTCGCAGCCTTGCGCGATGCCTTTCACCACATCGGTGGCGGCGGCGACATCGAGCTTGCCGCAGGCGAAGTAGTCGAGGAAAAACAGCGGCTCCGCGCCTTGCACCAGAATATCGTTCACGCTCATCGCCACCAGATCGATGCCGATGGTGTCGGGCCTATTCATCTCGAAGGCGAGTTTGAGCTTGGTGCCGACGCCGTCGGTGCCGGACACCAGCACCGGCTCGCGATATTTTTTCGAGATATCGAACAGCGCGCCGAAGCCGCCGATGCCGCCCAGTACTTCGGGGCGCAGGGTGCGTTTGGCGAAGGGTTTGATGTTTTCCACCAAGGCGTCGCCGGCATCGATATCCACGCCGGCATCGCGGTAGCTCAAGGAAGAGGGAGGGGTTGCCGCAGTCAAAGGTCGTTCTCGCTGGTTGAATTATGCGGTAAAGTAGCCGCTTTTCGTATTTTACCTCAAACGCCGATTTTAGCCGGGCGCATTGCATGAAACAGCTTATATTCGACATCGCACCGCCGCCGCGCCCGACGCTGGAAAATTTCGTCATCGGGCCGAATGCGGAGGTGTTGGCTATGCTGCGCGCCTTGCTCGCGGGCGAGAGCCACGAGCGCTTCCTCTATCTGTGGGGCGGAGTAGGCTGCGGTAAATCGCATTTATTGCAGGGCGTCGCTGCTGCCGCTATGGCGCATCGTCAGCGGCCGTGCGTGGCAAGCGCGGGACGGATGTGCAGCGAAGATGAAGCGGTACAGTCCGATATCGTGCTGGTGGACGACGTATTGAAGTTGGACGAGACGGGCCAAAGCTGCTTATTCAATATCATGAACCGGCTGCGCGATGGCAGTGGTTTGTTGATTGCCACGGGGCCGTATGCGCCGATCCATCTCCGTATCCGCCAAGACCTATCCAGCCGCTTGGCACAATGTCTGGTATTTCAGGTGAAATGCTTGTCGGACGAGGACAAAGCACAAGCGCTGATGACGCACGCGAAAGGCCGCGGCTTTACTTTGCCGCGTGATGTGGCTACCTATCTGTTAAAAAAATGGAAGCGCGATTTGCCGTCGCTGCTGGCGGTGCTGGATGCACTCGACCGCTATTCACTGGAAGTGAAGCGGCCTGTCACCGTGCCGCTAGCACGGGAAGTGTTAGCGCTGTTGCCCGCGGGCTAAGCGGGTTTATTGGCTTCTTCCGCCGCAATCTCCGCGCGGATCTGATCCATGTCGAGCTCCTGCGCCTTGCCGATGATTTCTTCCAGCGCCGCGCCGGGCACGGCGCCGGGCTGGGAAAAAATAATGATTTTTTCGCGGAATACCATCAGCGTCGGGATCGAGCGAATCTGAAAGTATCCCGCCAATTCTTGTTCTTCCTCGGTATTCACTTTCGCGAACACCACATTGGGAAATTTTTCCGAAATCTCCTCGTACACCGGCGCGAAACCCTTGCAGGGCCCGCACCAGGGTGCCCAGAAGTCGATGAGCACAAAATCGTTGTTGAGGATGGTTTGTTCGAAATTGTCTTTGCTGAGGTCGAGCGTGGCCATGCAAGGTCTCCGGGATTAAAAACGCAATAAGTAGGGGAAAGCGGACGAGAACTGAACCATAGCAGACTTTAAAATCGCGGGCTAGACGCGCGCCAAATCGGATTCCGCTTCTTGCGCCGTGCTTTCCCGTTGTTGCAGCGACCACATATGCGCGTAGACGCCGTTTTTTTCCAGTAGCGCGCGGTGCGTGCCGGCTTCGACCACGCGTCCATGGTCGAGCACCAGAATTTGATCGGCATCGACAATGGTCGAAAGCCGGTGCGCGATCACCAGCGTGGTGCGGTTTTCCGAAATTTGCTTCAATTCGGCTTGAATCGCTTTCTCGGATTTGGAATCGAGCGCCGAAGTCGCTTCATCGAAGATGAGAATATGTGGGTTTTTGAGAATCGCGCGCGCGATCGCGACGCGCTGCTTCTCGCCGCCGGAAAGCTTTAATCCGCGTTCGCCCACCATACTGTCGTATTTGTCCGGCAGCGACTCGATGAAGGTGTGAATATGGGCATGCTTCGCGGCTTGGATGATTTCGTCGCGGCTGGCATCGGGCCGGCCATAGGCGATGTTGTAGTAAATCGTATCGTTGAACAGCACCGTGTCCTGCGGCACGATACCGATCGCCGCGCGCAGCGAGGCTTGTGTCACGTCGCGGATATCCTGGCCGTCGATCAAGATGCGTCCGCCGCTCACATCATAAAAGCGAAACAGCAAGCGCGACAGCGTGGATTTGCCCGCGCCGCTCGATCCCACCACCGCCAGCGTGCGGCCGGCGGGAATCTCGAAATTCAGGCCGAACAGGATTTGGCGTTTCGGGTCATAGTGAAAGTCCACCTGCTCGAAACGAATCACGCCGCCGTTTATTTTCAGCGGCATGGCACCCGCGCCATCGACAGCCTGCTCAATTACGAAACGGTGAAGTATTTTTCCAACGAAGCCTTCGAGGCGGGACGCTACGACGAAAACCTGGAAAGCTGGGAAAACGCAGCGGTGCGCAACCAGACGTCGTACTTCGAGAGCAGTATTACCGCGACGAGTGCGATCTCGACGATGGTCGGAATGATGTTGAACAGCATGAAGTTGAGCAGGAAACTGATGCCCTTGGTGCCGCGCTCGATGTCCCTCGACATGCCGCCAGTCTGCCGCTCGAGATGAAAACGCAAGCTGAGCGAATGCAGGTGGAGGAATATTTTCAGTGCGACACGAGGGGCATTTCAGGCAAGAACGATTTCCACGAAGGCAGGCTGCTCATGCAACGCTTCGAGCAGATCTGGGAAGCTTCGGAAACTGCGATTCAGACCGACATGGCAGGGCT
>DAIAMA010000055.1 GCA_027438535.1 bacterium | reverse complement strand
GGCACGCGCATCGGCGCTGTTGCGCCGGAGGTGGCCGTCAAGCTCGGTCTCCCCGCCGATTGCAGCGTGTGCGCCGGCACCACCGACAGCATCGCCGCTTTCATCGCCAGCGGCGCGCGCGAACCCGGCACGGCGGTCACCTCGCTCGGCTCGACCTTGGTGCTGAAGCTACTCTCCACCACGCGCGTCGAGGATGCGCGTTACGGCATTTACAGCCATCGTTTCGGCGAGCTGTGGCTGGCCGGCGGGGCATCCAACAGCGGCGGCGCGGTGCTGCGCCAGTTCTTCGACGATGCGGCGCTGGCATTGCTGTCGCGGCAAATCGATCCCACCCAAGCCAGCGGGCTCGATTACTACCCGCTGCCGGGCATCGGCGAGCGTTTCCCCATCAACGATCCCCAGCGCGCACCGTGCATCACGCCCCGGCCGGAGACCGACGCGCAATTTCTGCATGGGTTATTCGAAGGCATCGCGCGCATCGAGGCGCGCGGTTATGCGCTGCTTGCGGAATTGGGTGCTACCCCGGTCAAGCGAATATATACCGCGGGCGGCGGCGCGAAGAATGCCACATGGACGCTCATGCGCGAACGCATGCTGGGCGTACCGGTGAATGCGGCCGCACACCATGAGGCTGCCTATGGTGCGGCATATTTGGCCAAAAACGGCGCAGACTTGCTATCCTTGTGATATGACTACCCCAGCCGGCATCGAATACCACGCCCACTTGCCGCTCGCCTGGCAAGATGCCAAAGCACCTGCGCCACGGCAAATCGCCGACTGGATGCGCGACAACGTGGTGACGCTGCAAGCCATCGACGCGTTGGAAAGCCACGCAAGCCAAGCGCACGATAGGGAATTGGATCGCCCCGCCGCCGCCGACCACGCCACCGCGCGGCTGGAAGCCAAAATGGATTTACTGCTGCAATGGGTCGGTAAACTGCTGTTCGCGCAACATCCTTTGCCGCCATCGGCCGATGTCACGCTCGGCGCGCAAACCATTCTTTGGAAATGTCCCGTCGCTCTGGAAGCGGGACGCGAAGGCGTGATCTCGCTCTACTTGGCGCCCAACCTTCCCACGCCGCTGATGTTGCCGGTACAAGTCATCGCCTGCGCCGATGGCCAGGCACGCGCAAAATTGCTGCACCTGACCACGGATGCCCAGGATTGGCTGGATCGTACCTTATTCCGCTACCACCGGCGCGCGCTGCAAGCACGCACACAACGCTAAACCGCCACAAATTCCAGGGCATTCCCATCCGGGTCGCGGCAGAACAGCGCGCGACGCCCGGAGCGGCTTAGCGTATACGCAATACCCAGCGTATCGAGCTTGGCTTTTAAGGCGGCGATATCGTCGATGGCCAGCGCGATATGCCGGTCGCGCCCGCCATGCGCGTCATATACCGGCTGCGGCGCATGCGCTAAAGCAATCAAGTGTATCTGTTGCACGCCCAATTCGTACCACGCGCCGGGATAGCCCAAGTCCGGGCGCTTATCGCTGGCGCGCAATCCGAGCACGCCTTCGTAAAACGCGCGTGCGCGTTCCATCTCCATTACCAAGATCGAGGCATGCAGCAGTTGCGTCACTTTCATGCGGCTGCCTCCTTTTTGCCATCCATGGCGCTGGAAAAGAGGCTCGCCGCCATGATCATCGCACCGCCCGCCCATTCCCGCAGACTCAAGGTTTCATGCGCCAGATAATAAGACGATACCGCCACCACGATCAATTCGAATAATAAAATCACGATCGCACGATTCGCCGGCGTGTGCGTAAGCCCATATTGTATGACTATCGTGGCCATGAAAATAATCAGGCCGATGAGGACGAGTAAACCGATGGCCGCCGCATCCAGCCGCATCACATTGCCCCACTGCGGCGGCTCGATCAAAGTACAGATCAAGGCCACTACCGCCACGCCGCACCATACCGTGAGCGCTTTCAAGCGCACCGAAAACTGCGCCGCCCGGCGCGTGAGCACATTGGTCAGCGCGAAAGCCATGCCCGCCGAAATCGCTATCCATTCCGCGCCGTTGCGCGGCCAGGGCTTGTCGAATTCGGGGCGCCACAACATCAGCAGCGCGCCGGCGAGCGCCAGCGCCATGACGCCTAACGCGGTTTTGGTCAGCCGCTCGCCCAGAAAATAGCGCGCGAAAAATACGGTCCACAAGGGCGCGAGATAAAACAAAAGCATCACGCGCATGACTTCGCCGTGTATTACCGCCACCACATAAGCGAGATTGGTCCAGCCCGCGGCCAGCCCGATCCAGATCAGATGCGATGCCCCCGGATGGATTTCGCGCAGGGCATGGCGATACACGATCAGTCCAAGCGTCAAGGCGATCGCAAACACGATGAGGGTGGAAGCGATGCCGTTCACCCCCATGCCATCCAGCAGGCGGAAGGGATACCAGATCACGCCCCACACGGTGGCGCCGGTAAGCAATCCGGAGATGGCATAGATGCTACGGTTGGTCGGCATTCGGCTTACCCTTTATAATGGCGGTTTTATCCAGCGTACTTTTGTGAATCCCGATCTCGCCCGGCTTCAACCCTATCCGTTCCAGCGGCTGCGCGCGCTGTTTCACGGCATCACGCCGGCAGGGGATTTTACACCGATCAACTTATCCATCGGCGAACCCAAGCATGCCACACCGCCCTTGATCCGCGAGGCGCTGCTTCAACATTTGGACGGCTTGGCGAATTATCCCGCGACTCAAGGCATGGATGGCTTGCGCATAAGCATCGTGCGCTGGCTGGAACGGCGCTACCGTCTGCCGCATATCAACCCGCAAACCCAAGTGCTGCCGGTCAGCGGCAGCCGCGAAGCCTTGTTCGCTTTCGCCCAAACCGTCATCGACCGCGCCAAACAGCCGGTAGTCATTTCGCCCAACCCGTTCTATCAAATCTACGAAGGCGCGGCCTTGCTGGCCGGCGCTACGCCGTATTATCTCAACACGCAGCCGGAAAATGGCTATCGCATGGACTTCGGCGCCGTGCCGGAAGCCATCCTCAATCGCACTCGGCTCGTCTATGTGTGCTCGCCCGGCAACCCCACCGGCAAGGTGATGACGCTCGAAGACTGGCGCGAACTGTTCGCGCTTTCCGAGCGCCATGGCTTCGTGATCGCCGCCGACGAATGCTATTCCGAAATCTATTTCGACGAAGCGCATCCGCCCCTGGGCGCGCTGGAAGCGGCGCATCGGCTCGGGCGCGAAGATTTTGTCAATTTGGTTGTGTTCAGCAGCCTTTCAAAACGCTCCAATGTCCCCGGTATGCGCTCCGGCTTCGTCGCGGGGGATGCGGAAATCCTGGAAAAATTTTTGCTCTATCGCACCTACCACGGCTGCGCCATGAATCCCGCAATACAAATGGCGAGCCAAGCGGCATGGCAGGACGAAGCGCACGTGATCGAAAACCGGCGCTTGTATCGCCACAAATTCGCCGCATTCAAAACCGCATTGTCGGGCACGCTGGAATTGGAGATGCCCGACGCCGCGTTCTACTACTGGGTTAAAACACCCATCGCCGATACCGAATTCGCGCTGGGCTTGCACCGGGATTATAATGTCACGGTTTTACCGGGCCGTTTTCTCGCGCGCGAGGCGCATGGCGTGAATCCCGGCGCGGATTTTGTGCGCATCGCGCTCGTCGCTTCCGAAGCGGAATGCGCGCAAGCCGCGCAACGTATTAAGCATTTTATTCAAACCCTTTAGCCACGGAGATCACAGAGTACGCAGAGCAGGTCAGCGCTCTGTAAGCGCTGTGGCGAAACTTTAATTAGGAAATATCATGCAAGCACTCCAAGCCATCATCGACGAAGCCTTCGAACGCCGCGCCGACATTACTCCGCGCAGCGTGGACGCGAAAACCAAAGAAGCGGTGATGCAAGTACTGGATCAACTCGATAAAGGCAAGCTGCGGGTCGCGGAAAAAATCGACGGCCAATGGGTGACGCATCAATGGCTGAAAAAAGCCGTGCTGCTGTCTTTCCGCATGGAAGACAATTTCTTCATTAAGGGCGGCTTCACCAATTATTTCGACAAAGTGCCATCCAAATTCTCCGACTACAACTCCAAGGATTTCCGCGAAGGCGGCTTCCGCGTGGTGCCGCCCGCCGCCGCGCGCAAGGGAGCATACATCGCCAAGAACGTGGTGCTCATGCCGTCTTATGTCAATATCGGCGCCTATGTGGACGAAGGCACCATGGTCGATACCTGGGCCACCGTCGGCTCCTGCGCGCAGATCGGCAAGAACGTGCACCTCTCCGGCGGCGTCGGCATCGGCGGCGTATTGGAACCGGTGCAAGCCGGCCCGACGATTATCGGCGACAATTGTTTCATCGGCGCGCGTTCCGAAGTGGTGGAAGGCGTGATCGTCGAAGACGATGTAGTGATCTCGATGGGCGTGTACATCGGGCAATCCACCAAGATATACAATCGCGAAACCGGCGAAGTGACATATGGCCGTATACCCGCCGGCTCGGTGGTGGTATCGGGCAACCTGCCCTCCGCCGACGGTAAATACAGCCTCTACTGCGCCGTGATCGTGAAGCAAGTGGATGCCAAGACCCGCTCCAAGGTCGGCATCAACGAACTGCTGCGCGGGGTGTAAATGAAAGTGTACGGCATCCCCAACTGCGACACCGTGAAAAAAGCCCGCGCCTGGCTGGAGGCGCATGGCATCGCTTATGAATTTCACGACTACAAAAAACACGGCGTTGATGCAGCGCTAATGCAAAAATGGCTGGCTAAGCTGGACTGGGGAACGCTTGTGAATCGGCAAGGTCAAACCTGGCGCAAACTTAGCCAGGAGGAAAAAGCCGCCATAAAAGACAATATCTCAGCCCTCAAACTTATGATCGAGAAGCCCAGCGTGATCAAACGCCCGGCCATCGAATACCACGGGAAACTGATTCTTGGTTTCGACCCCACCGAATATGAACTCACTTTTGGAGAATAAAGAATGAAACGTTTATTCCTTGTATTAGCCCTGCTCGCCACCGGCACCGCTTATGCCGGCTCATCCGCCGTGTATGAAAAATCCGTGAAACTGCCGCTTGATACCGCCTATCAGCAAGTGAGCAAATCGCTCGAAGCACATGGCTTCAAGGTCGTGCATGAGATCAACATCGGCGAAAATCTCTCGAAAATCGCCGATAAACTGGGCAGCAATTACAACAAAAATCAGCTTCAAGGCATTAAATCCATCATCTTCTGCAATGGCAAGTACGCTAACCAAATCAGCAATCTCGATCCGGCCATGCTGGCGCTGTGCCCGCTGCACGTGACGCTAACCCACAAGGGCGATACCACCACCGTATTGTTCGTGCGCCCGGGTCAAGTCGCGCATGGCAGCCCCGCCGCCCCCGCCGCGCAAGAATTGGAGCAGAGCGTGGTTAAAGCCGTCGAGACCGGTCTGAATGCCAAGTAGTACGCTGGAGTTGGCGCAAGCGCTGATCGCTCGGCGCTCGCTGACGCCGGACGATGCCGGCTGCCAAGAAATTCTCATCGACCGTTTGCGCAAGCTCGGTTTCCATATCGAGACTATGCGCTTCGGCAACGTCGATAATTTCTGGGCGCGGCACGGCACGGCTGCCCCTGTCGTGTGTTTCGCCGGCCATACCGATGTGGTGCCCACTGGCCCGGTCGAGCAATGGCTGAGCGAACCCTTCACACCCACGCTGCGCGACGGCAAGTTATATGGACGCGGCGCGGCCGACATGAAAACCTCGCTCGCCGCTTTTATCACGGCGATCGAGGCGTTTCTAAAACAACATCCGAAACACTCCGGCTCGATTGCGCTGCTCATCACCTCGGATGAAGAAGGCATCGCCGTCGATGGCACCGTGAAGGTGGTGGAAACGCTGCAAGCACGCAAGGAACTGATCGATTATTGCATCGTGGGCGAGCCCACGTGCGTGGATAAGCTCGGCGACACGGTAAAGAACGGCCGGCGCGGCTCGCTCTCGGGGCGCTTGCTCGTGAAAGGCATACAGGGCCATATCGCCTACCCGCATTTAGCGAAAAACCCGATCCATCTGGCGGCGCCGGCGATCGCCGAACTCGCCGCCACCGAATGGGATCGAGGCAACGAATTTTTTCCGCCGACGACCTGGCAAATCTCCAATATGCGCGGCGGCACCGGGGCCACCAATGTGATTCCGGGCGAGGTCGAAATTCTGTTCAACTTCCGCTTCTCTACCGCCAGCACGGTGGAAGGATTAAAAGCAAAAGTGCTTTCTATTCTAGCTAAACACGGTTTGGATTACACCATCGAATGGGAATACTCCAAGCCCTACCTTACGCCGCGCGGCAGCTTGGTCGAGGCCATCGCCGCCGCGGTGCACGAGGTCACCGGCATCGATGCGGCGCTCTCCACTTCCGGCGGTACCTCGGACGGCCGCTTCATCGCCGACATCTGCCCGCAAGTGGTCGAGCTTGGACCGCGCAACGCCACCATCCATAAGCTGAATGAGTGCGTGGAAGTGGATCACATCGAACCCCTGCGCGAAATTTATCAGCGCACGCTGGAAAAGCTGCTAGCTTAAGCCATGTTCGATCAAGCCAAGGTGCAATTCAGCACAGTGCGCGACTTGCTGCGCTTCGCCGTAAGCCGCTTCAATGAAGCCCATTTATTTTTCGGCCATGGCACCAGCAATGCCGTGGATGAAGCGGCGTATCTGATTCTGCATGCGCTGCATCTGCCGCTCGACACGCTGGACCCTTTCCTCGACGCCAAACTGCTGCCGCAAGAAGTGGAAACAGTGTTGCAGTTGCTTGAAAGCCGCGTGACACGGCGCGTGCCCGCCGCCTATCTCACGCACGAAGCGTGGCTGGGCGATTTCAAATTCTATGTGGACGAACGCGTCATCGTACCGCGTTCGTTCATCGCCGAGCTGTTGCGCGAACAATTGGCGCCGTGGGTCAACGATCCAGAACAAGTGCGCACGGCGCTGGATTTGTGCACCGGCTCCGGCTGTCTGGCGATTTTGCTGGCGCATGCTTTCCCGCAGGCGCAAGTCGATGCGCTGGATCTCTCGTCCGATGCGCTCGCCGTGGCCCGGCGCAATGTATCGGACTATGGTCTCGAAGAACGCATCGCCTGCATTCAATCCGATTTATTTCAAGCCGTGCCGAGCCGCAGCTACGATGTGATCGTCAGCAATCCGCCTTATGTCAATCAAGCATCGATGCGAGACTTGCCGCAAGAATACCGGCACGAGCCCGCGCTCGCGCTGGCCAGCGGCGAGGATGGGCTCGATCACATTCGCCACATCTTGCAACACGCGTAT
>DAIAMA010000054.1 GCA_027438535.1 bacterium | reverse complement strand
GCGAGATCGAAAGCGTGCAGCGGCTGGCCCAATTCAAGCATCACATAGTTAGTCACATCCACAACCGCGTTGATAGTGTGCAAGCCGCTACGCGCCAAACGCCGCACCATCCAATCCGGCGTCGGCGCTTGCACACTCACACCGCGCACAATGCGGCCGCAATAACGCGGGCAAGCGGCCATGGCACGCACATCGACAGTCAAAACATCGCCATGCGCGGGCGCCACGGCTTCGATAACGGGCGGCGTCAAGGGGCTACCCGTTATCGCGGCGGCTTCGCGCGCGACACCGTTTACGCTTAAGCAATCGCTGCGATTCGGCGTGAGTTTGAGCGTAAACAAGCGGTCGTCGAGCGCGAGATAATCGCGGATAGATAAGCCAACCGGGGCATCGGACGGCAATAACATCAAGCCGGAAGAGGCTTCGGCTAAACCCAGTTCTTGTTCCGAGCACAGCATGCCGAAGGATTCGACACCACGTACTTTGGCCTGCTTGATCGTGATCTTAGGCAAAACCGCGCCGACCAAAGCACAGGGCACTTTCGCGCCCGCATGCACATTATCCGCACCACAGACAATTTGCAAAAACCTCGCCTCGCCTACATCCACTTCGCAGACATGGAGGCGGTCGGCATCGGGATGCTTGGCCAGCGACTTCACTTCGCCCACCACCACATGAGCGAACGGCGGCGCGACAGGCTCCAAGGCTTCCACTTCGAGGCCAGCCATGGTCAAGGCATGCGCCAGCGCTTCGCTGCCGAGCGGCGGGTTAACGTAAGTACGCAGCCAGTTTTCGGAGAATTTCATTTTTCTATTTTCGCCACGGCGTTCTTTGAAAGAGCTATGCGTGGTTAATTAAATTGTTTCAAAAACCGCAAATCATTCTCGAAGAATAAACGCAGATCGTTCACGCCATAGCGCAGCATCGCCAAGCGCTCGGCACCCAAGCCAAACGCAAATCCGGTGTATTTTTCACTGTCGATGTTCACCTGTTCGAGTACGTTAGGATGCACCATGCCGCAGCCCAGCACTTCGAGCCAGCCGGTGTGCGAGCACACGCGGCAGCCCTTGCCTTCGCACATCACGCAGCCGATATCCATTTCCGCCGACGGCTCGGTGAAAGGGAAAAATGACGGGCGGAAGCGCGTGACTAATTGTTCGCGCTCGAAGAAACGCTGCATGAGATCGGTCAGCACCCCCTTCAGTTCGGCAAAGCTCACGTGCTCATCCACCCATAAGCCTTCCACTTGATGGAACATCGGCGTATGCGTCACATCGGAATCGCAACGATAGACACGTCCCGGCGCGATGATGCGCAGCGGCGGCCGATGGTTTTGCATGTAGTGTATTTGCACCGGCGAGGTGTGGGTGCGCAGGACGTGCTTGTCGTCCACATAGAAAGTGTCGTGCATGGCGCGCGCCGGATGATTCTCGGGAATATTCAGCGCGGTGAAATTGTAGAAATCGGTTTCGATCTCGGGACCGTCCGCCACCTCGAACCCAATGGAGCGGAATAGCGCTTCGATACGGCTCAGCGTACGCGTCACCGGATGTAAACCGCCCGCCCCCAAGCCGCGCCCGGGCAAACTCACATCCAAGGCTTCTTGCGCCAGCTGTTGTTCCAATGCCCGCGCTTTGATCGCATCGCGCCGCGCATTCAGCGCCGCTTCGATTTGCTGCTTGGCGGCATTGATGCGCGCGCCCGCGGCGGGGCGCTCTTCGTTCGAGAGCTTGCCCAGGCTTTTAAGCAATTCGGTCAATGCCCCGGTCTTGCCCAGCCACTTCGCCTTGGCTTGCTCCAGTTCGGCGGCAACGGCAATACCCGCGAGCGCGTCGAGCGCTTCCTTAACAATGGCATCGAGTTTTTCGATTGCGGACATAGTGTCTCTGGAAATAAAAAAGGAGGCGTCTCCGCCTCCTTTTTTTGACTTGCTTATTTAGGCAGCGAGGCTGGCCTTGGCTTGCTCCGCGATCTTAGCAAACGCCGGTTTGTCGAATACGGCGAGATCGGCTAATACTTTGCGGTCGACTTCGATCATGGCCCGTTTCAGGCCATTCATAAATCGGCTATAGGTAATGCCGCATTCGCGCGCGCCGGCATTGATCCGGGCGATCCACAAGGCGCGGAACTGACGTTTCTTTTGACGGCGATCGCGATAGGCATATTGCCCCGCTTTCATCACCGCTTCTTTGGCGACGCGATAGACGTTACCCCGGCGGCCGCGGTAACCCTTGGCCAGATCGAGAACTTTTTTGTGCCGCGCGTGCGCGGTGACACCACGTTTGACTCTAGGCATAGCGCGCGCTCCTTATGCGTAGGGCAACATGGCGCGCACACGACGCGCATCCGTTGCATGAATCGAAGTCATTCCGCGCAGTTGACGCTTGCGCTTGGTGGTCTTCTTGGTGAGGATGTGACGCAGATTGGCGTGCGTCCGTTTCACGGCGCCACTGCCCAGCGCTTTAAAACGCTTGGCGGCACCGCTTTTGGTTTTCATTTTCGGCATTTGCAATTACTCCGCATTCGTTAATTGATATCAAGTCCGGTGTCTGCCGACAGAGAGCGCTATTCCGCTGCCTTTTTTTCCGGCTTGAGCTTTTTAGAGGGCGAAAGAACCATCACCATTTGCCGTCCTTCCAAGCGCGGAAACTGCTCGACCTGGCCATGTTCGGCAAGATCGGCTTCGACCCGTTTCAACAGCTTATATCCCAGCTCTTGATGGGTCATTTCCCGGCCGCGAAAACGCAGCGTGATTTTGGTCTTGTCACCCTCTTCCAGGAAACGTATCAGGTTGCGTAGTTTTACCTGATAATCTCCCTCGTCCGTTCCCGGACGAAACTTCACTTCCTTGACTTGAATCTGCTTCTGCTTCAGCTTCGCCTCGTGCTTCTTTTTGCTTTCCCGGTATTTGAATTTGCCGTAATCCATTAAGCGGCAAACCGGGGGCTGGGCAGTTGGTGCGATCTCGACGAGATCGATTTCTTTTTCCTCAGCCAGCGCCATCGCTTGCTGTAAGGTGACGACGCCAATTTGCTCGCCTTCCACACCGATGAGACGAATTTCCGGCGCTGTGATTTCTTCATTCACGCGCGCGTCTTTTTCCTGAGCGATAGCAGAAACCTCCAATCAAGTTAAAACGAGGAGCCCGCCGCGTACGCTGGCGGGCTCCTCGTAGAATTCAGCCGTCACGCTTTCGCGTTTTGTTCCCGTATGAGCTTATCGATCAACTCGGCCACGGACACCTGGCCCAGGTCTTCGCCCTTACGGTTACGCACGGCTACCTTGTTTGCCTGCACCTCTTTGTCACCTACGATGACTTGATAGGGCAGCTTTTGCAAACTATGTTCCCGTATTTTATAGGTTATTTTCTCATTTCTCAAGTCCGTTTCAACTCTCAGCCCGGCCAAGCGCATTTCCGCGGCTACTTTTGCCACATATTCGGCCTGACTATCGGTGATATTCATCAATACCACCTGCACCGGCGCGAGCCACAAGGGCATGGCCCCGGCATGGTGTTCGATCAACATGCCGATGAAGCGCTCCAGCGAACCCAGGATCGCTCGATGTAGCATAACCGGGGTTTTCCGGCTATTGTCTTCCGCCACGAACATCGCATCCAGGCGCTCCGGCAGGGAAAAATCGAGCTGGATGGTGCCGCACTGCCACACCCGATCCAGGCAATCCTTGAGTGCGAATTCGATTTTGGGGCCGTAGAATGCGCCCTCCCCCGGCTGTAGATCGAAGGCCAAACCCTTGGCCTTGAGCGCCGCATCCAGCGCCACCTCGGCCTTATCCCACACCGCGTCCGAACCGACGCGTTTTTCCGGGCGGGTAGAAAGCTTTATGCCAACCTCGTCGAAACCAAAATCTTTATAAACCTTGAGTAGCAGGTCGATGAAGGCGCCGACTTCGCCCTGAATCTGGTCTTCGGTGCAAAAAATATGCGCGTCGTCTTGCACGAAGCCGCGCACACGCATGATGCCGTGTAGCGCGCCGGAGGGTTCGTTGCGATGGCAGGAGCCGAATTCGGCTAGCCGCAAAGGCAAATCACGGTAGCTCTTCAAGCCTTGGTTGAAAATCTGGATATGGCCGGGGCAATTCATCGGTTTTACCGCATAGTCGCGCTTTTCCGATTCCGTGGTAAACATATTCTCGCGGTAGTTTTCCCAGTGTCCGGACTTTTCCCACAGCACGCGGTCCATCACCATGGGCGTGCGTACTTCCTGATAGCCGTGGTCGGTCAACTGCTTGCGTATGTATTGTTCGATCTGCTGCCAAATCACCCAGCCCTTGGGGTGCCAGAACACCATGCCCGGCGCTTCGTCTTGCAAATGGAACAGGTCGAGTTGCTTGCCCAGCTTGCGGTGGTCGCGCTTTTCGGCTTCTTCCAGCCGATACAGATAAGCATCCAGGTCTTCCTTCTTGGTCCAGGCGGTACCATAGATGCGCTGCAGCATCTCGTTGCGCGCATCGCCGCGCCAATACGCGCCGGCCACTTTCATGAGCTTGAAGATTTTCAGCTTGCCCGTGGACGGCACATGCGGGCCACGGCATAAATCGATGAAATCGCCTTGGCTATAGAGCGAAATCGCCTCATCGCCAGGAATGGACTCGATGATCTGCGCTTTATAGTGTTCGCCCTGGTTCTTGAAGAACTGAATTGCATCCGAACGTTCCATTACCGTGCGGCTTACTTGCAGATCTTTTTTCGCGATCTCCGCCATCTTCTTTTCGATGGCCGCCAGATCTTCGGGCGTAACGGGGCGCTTGTACGAAAAATCGTAGTAAAACCCATCGTCGATCACCGGGCCGATCGTCACTTGCGCCTCGGGGAAAAGCTGTTTGACCGCTTGCGCCAAAAGATGCGCGCTGGAATGGCGGATGACATCCAAGCCTTCCGCGTCTTTATCGGTGACGATGGCAAGCGCGGCATCGTTCTCGATTTTAAACGACGTATCGACCAGCTTGCCGTTCACCCGCCCCGCCAATGCCGCGCGCGCCAATCCAGCGCCAATCGACGCCGCCACTTCGGCGACCGTCACCGGGTGATCGAACGTGCGTTCCGAGCCATCGGGCAAGCGAATGATGGGCATAAGTTAGGGCCTAGAATTCCGTGTCTAAAAACAACAGAAGCCAGAAGACTCGCGTCGTCTGACTTCTCGTGCAAAAAGTTGGTAGGCGCGATTGGACTCGAACCAACGACCCCCACCATGTCAAGGTGATGCTCTAACCAGCTGAGCTACGCGCCTAAGCCGGGCCATTATACGGACAACATCCCCGATACTCAAATAAAACACGGGGTCCCCGCCAGCCGCTATGCAACGCGTCGCGCCGTTTTTACGCTACCCACTTTTTTAATCTCCGCCAGCACCCGGTTCATTTGAACCAGGTCGCGCACCTCCAGCGTGAAACGCATATCGGCCACGCCCGATGTGGTTTCGGACTTCACGCCGATGACGTTGATTTTTTCCGTCGCCAGCGCGGCGGAGATGTCGCGCAGCAGGCCCTGCCGATCGTACGCCTGCACCACGAGCTCCACCGCATGCAAGACATTGGCGCCGCTGTTCCAGCTGGCGGCAAGCAAGCGCGGGCGCCGCGCATCGGTGATACGCGTGACATTGCCGCAATCCTGGCGATGCACCACCACGCCGCGGCCTTGCGTGATATAGCCGACGATAGGGTCGGGCGGCACCGGCTTGCAGCATTTGCCATAGCTGACTTGCAGGCTGCCCACGCCTTCGATGATCACATCGCCTTGGACCGTGCGCGCCCGTTCACGCTTGGGCGCGGATACCGGCACGGCTTCTTTCGGCTTGCGTTCGGCGAGGTCTTGAATCGCCAGCGCGGCTTGATTGGGCGTGATTTCGCCCCGCCCGAGCGCGGCGAGAAATTCTTCCGGGCGCGAAAAATGGAATTTCTGCGCGAGCTTTTCCTGATTGAAGCCGGTGACTCCCAAACGATGCAGTTCGCGCTCCAGAATATCGCGCCCCTGCGCCAAGTCCTGGTCGAAGTTCTGCTGGTTGAACCACTGCCGGATTTTGGCGCGCGCACGCGCGGTGGCGAGAAAGCCGGGGGCCAGCCAATCGCGGCTGGGCGCGCCCTGCTTCGCGGTAAGAATTTCGATACGCTGCGCATTCTTGAGTTTATAGGTCAGCGGCACGATGCTGCCGTCGACTTTCGCGCCGCGGCAGCGGTGGCCGAGATCGGTGTGCACCGCATAGGCGAAATCCAAGGGCGTCGCGCCTTGCGGCAAATCGATCACCTTGCCTTGCGGCGTCAGCACATAGACGCGATCTTGAAACAACTCGGTCTTGAATTGCTCCACCCACTCGCCGGCATCGGCGACCTCGTCCTTCCACGCCAGCAATTGCCGCAGCCAGGCGATTTTTTCATCGAAGCCGCTGCTTGTCTGCGCCCCCTCTTTGTAGCGCCAGTGCGCAGCCACGCCGAATTCCGCGTGCTTGTGCATATCGAAGGTACGTATCTGCACTTCCAGCGCACGCCCCTCGGGGCCGATGACCGCGGTATGCAGCGAGCGGTAGTCGTTGGGTTTCGGGTGGGCGATATAATCGTCGAACTCGCCCGGGATCGGCTGCCATAAACCGTGCACGATGCCGAGCACGGTGTAGCAATCTTTCACATCGTTGACCAGCACGCGCACCGCGCGCACGTCGTACACTTGATCGAAATCCAAATGCTTCAATTGCATTTTGCGCCAGATGCTATAGATATGCTTGGGACGCCCGCTGACTTCGCCGTGCATGTTGGCTTGCGCCAACTCGCCGCGCAAAACGCTAATCACTTGGGTCAGGTAATCTTCGCGATCCACACGGCGCTCATCCAGGAGCTTGGCCATTTTTTTGTACAGCGCGGGCTCGAGTATGCGCAGCGCCAGGTCTTCCAGCTCCCACTTGATTTGCCAGACGCCGAGCCGGTTCGCCAGCGGCGCGAAAATTTCCTGCGCCTCTCGTGCCGCGCGCTCGCGCGCCGGATCATCGGGCCGCACCAAACCACGTAACAGTTGCACTTGATCGGCGAGGAGAATCAACACCACGCGCACATCCTCGGCCATCGCCAGCAGCATTTTGCGCAGCGACTCGGCTTGATTGAGCAGCTCTTTCTTGCCTTCGTCGAGCGTGACATCCATGCCAGCGCGGTGTAGCCGCCCCATGCGATTCACGCCCTGCACCAAGCGCGCCACATCGGCACCGAGCGCGGCACGCAAGGCTTCCGTATCGCCGCTTTCCGGCGCATGCGCGGCCAGCGCCGCGGCGACGGTTTGATAATCCATGCGTAAGTTGGCCAGCACCGTGGCGGTGCCCAATGCATGTTCGAAGCTCGCGCTACCCGCCGCCAAGTCGAGCGCCCCGGCGAT
>DAIAMA010000053.1 GCA_027438535.1 bacterium | reverse complement strand
GGCGGGCGACAACCAAGCGGCGAGCGGCCAGGAGGCGGTGCAATTGATGACGGTACACGCGGCCAAGGGCCTGGAATTCCACAGCGTATTCATCAGCGGTTTGGAAGAGGGTTTGTGCCCGCACGAGAACAGCATGTTCGAGCACGACGGTTTGGAAGAAGAACGGCGCTTGATGTATGTGGCGATCACCCGCGCGCGCCGCCGTTTGTATCTTTCCTTCGCGCAAAGCCGCATGCTGCACGGGCAAATGCGTTACGGCATCGCTTCGCGCTTTCTAAGTGAAATTCCCGAAAAGCTGCTTAAGACCATCAACGCGCCGATACCGCAGGCGGATACCGCCGCGGCTTGGGCAGAGCCGCGCACCCAGCGCACTGAGTCCGAATCGGGACAAGGCTTTCGCGTCGGGCAAAACGTCAGTCATCCGAAGTTCGGCAACGGCGTGATCGTGAATTGCCGCGGGCGGGGGGCGGATGCGGAAGTGGAAGTGAACTTCAGGAACAGCGGAACAAAGCGGCTGGCCTTGCAATACGCCAAGCTCAGTCCGGTTTAGGCGCGGTCTCGAATACGTCGATGTAGCTCACATACGCCGCGGCAAGCATGGCGGCGAGAAAAGCGCACACCAGGGGGAAAGTCACCAGCATCGCAGCCACGGCGGCGACCTGCTCTCCGCCTATGGCGCGCAGCGCGGACAGCAGCAGCCGCAGCGCAAAAGAGACCAGCATGTCCAACAGCACCAGCAACACGCCATACACCAGAAACGGCGCGAAATTCGCCAAGGCGGCCTTGTATGACAAGACCAAGGCTTCGCGCACCTTGACTCGCCTAAGCGCCACCAAGGCCGGCGTGAACCAAGTCGCGGTGGCAATGAGCAGCGTCACCACGAGTATGAGCGAGCTGGGCACGGTTAATTCCCGCATCGCGCTCATCAGCGCCGCCTCATCCGATGTTTGGCTTTGCGCCAGCTTCAATAACGCCATGAATTGCTCGCGCCAGCCGATCGTAATTAAGATCAGCGCCAGAAAAAATACCAGGAACGCTAGCCCGCCCACGGCCAACAGAGGGCGCGGCGCGGTGCGAAACCCGGCGGTTAGGTGGTTGAACGCGATCGGCCGTTGCGCGGACGCTTCGCGGCTCGCGAACATAAAGCCGGCGGCAATGCCGGGGAAGAGGGCGAAAATGCCGACCAAACCCAATACCGGCAAGAGGCTCAGTAATAGCAGTAGCAGCAAGGTCGCGCCCGTCAACGCGAGCCACGGCCAGGGTTGGCTCAGGAATAATTTGATGCCTTCGGCTAACCAGCGGTAGCCGTAGAGCGGATTACATTTACGGTAGTTCATCGCACGTAAAAGCCTTTAGCCACGGAGAACACCGACATTCGGGCGGGTTTTCTCCGTGGTCTCGGTGATCTCTGTGGCGGATGCATTTGACTTTAGTTAGCTGACCCACGTCCGCGTCAACTCCCCCTGCTTCGCGATATGGCTAGAAAGAATGCGCTTGAAGTGATCCGGATCTTTCGCATGGGTGAGCTCACCGGGGCGCGGATAATGGAAGTCATATAGCCGCGATAGCCAAAAGCGCAACGCGCCGGCGCGCAGCATTACCGGCCACGCGCCGCGCTCGATGGCGCTAAGCGGGCGCACCGCGTGATAGGCTCCGATCATCGCTTGCGTGCGCACGGCGTCTATGGCGCCATGCTCGGTTACGCACCAATCGTTGACGGCGATCGCCAAATCGTACAGCCAAGCGTCGTTGCAAGCGTAGTAAAAATCGATCACGCCGGCGAGGATGCCGTTGTCGAACAAGGCATTGTCGCGGAACAAATCGGCATGGATCACGCCGCGCGGCAACTCGTCGTGCCGATACAATGCCTGGAAGCGCAACTCTTCCTTGAGCAGCGCCGCTTCGTCCGGGTTCAGCTTCGGCATGATTTTCGGCGCGGTCGCGCGCCACCATGCCGGGCCGCGCGGATTGGCGAGTGCCGCGGGGTAGCTACTCCCCGCCAAATGCATATTCGCCAGCATTTCGCCCACTTGCGCGCAGTGATCGGGTGCGGGTGCGGTGATCGAGGCGCCCTTGAGGCAGCTGACGAGACACGCCGGCTTGCCCTTGAGCCGATTCAAATAATCGTTTTGCAGGGTCGCGATCGGACTCGGGCAGGGAATGCCATGATGCGCCAGGTGTGCCATGAGGTTGATGTAGTAAGGCAAGTCGGCGGCGGAAAGCCGCTCGAACAGTGTGAGCACATAGCGGCCGTGGCCGGTGGTGACGAAGTAGTTGGTATTCTCGATGCCGGAGGCGATGCCCCGGAGCTCAACCAAGGCGCCAAGGGAATACTGTTTAAGCCACCCGCTGAGTTCCTCTGGGGTGACGGTGGTGTAGACGGACATGAGAATGCGCCGGGGCCGCGCCCCAACATCAGAATTTAAAAAGAACCCACTGCGGGACGCGCACGCCGGGGTCGAGGCTTTGCCGGACGAAATTACCGTCGCCCTTGTCGTCGACCAGGTAGTAGGGGGCGCCGTGCTTGGGCGTGATTTTCATCATATAAAGGCGGCCGTTGATGCGGTATTCCTCGACCTTGTTTTCGCCGCGCGTGGTAATGGTCACCTGCGGCTCCAGCCCCGGGCTCGGCTCATAGCCCGGCGGCGGCGGAGGCGGTTCGGGCACCGCTTGCAGGTCGGCGGGCAGCTTGGGCTTGTCGTCGGCCCAGGCGGGCGCGAGGGCGGGAACGGCGCAAAGCAGAGCGAGCAAAAACAGGGCGCGGCGCATAAAAAGTCCTTAGCGAGATTACGGTGTAATTATACAGCGGCCGTCGAGCCGCCCCTAATCCGGTTACAAGTTCAGCTGAATTTCGCGTTCCGCCGCTGTCGGCGCGAAGCCGCGCGTCTCGTAGTGCTTGAAGATCGCCTCGACCACGGCCTTGGGTTCGTTGATCACCTGGATTAAATCCATATCCTCGGCGTCGACCATGCCCTCTTTTACCAGCGTATGTTTGAACCACTCCACCAGGCCGCGCCAGAACGGCTCATGTACCAGGATAATGGGAATACGGCGCGTTTTTCCGGTTTGCACCAGGGTCAGCGCTTCCATCAATTCGTCCATGGTGCCGAAGCCGCCGGGCATCACCACATAAGCGGAGGCAAACTTCACGAACATCACCTTGCGTGCGAAGAAGTGGCTGAAGGTCTGCGAAATATCCTGGAACGGGTTGTTATGCTGCTCATGCGGGAGTTGAATGTTAAGGCCGACGCTGGGCGATGCACCGAAATACGCGCCCTTGTTCGCCGCTTCCATAATGCCCGGCCCGCCGCCGGAGATCACGGAAAAGCCGGCATCGGACAGCTGGCGCGCGATCTGCTCGGTGAGCAGATAATATTTATCGTCGGGCGCGGTGCGCGCGCTGCCGAAGATGGACACGGCAGGGCTGATCGGACTCAGCCGTTCGGTGGCCTCCACGAATTCTGCCATAATCTCGAACACGCGCCAGGATTCGCGCGCCGAGTAGGCTTGCGCCGCTGCTTCGGCACCGATCATTTTAGGTAGTTTTTCTTTCATGAGCCCGCTCCAATGAAAACTTTGCTGTTAGTCGACGGTTCGTCCTACCTGTATCGCGCGTTTCACGCCTTGCCGGATTTGCGCAACGCCCGCAACGAACCCACGGGCGCGATCTACGGTGTGTTGAATATGCTGCAACGGCTGCGCAAAGATGTGCCCGCCGATTATATCGCGTGCGTGTTCGACGCAAAAGGCAAGACCTTTCGCGAAGACCTCTACCCGGAGTATAAAGCGCATCGCCCGCCGATGCCGGACGATCTTGCAGCGCAAATCGCGCCGCTGCATGCGGCGGTGCGCGCCCTGGGCTGGCCCTTATTGATGATCGAAGGCGTCGAGGCCGACGATGTCATCGGCACGCTGGCGTTAGAGGCGGAAAAACACGGCATGCGCACGGTGATCTCCACCGGCGACAAAGACATGGCGCAGCTGGTTAATGCGCACGTCGAGCTAATCAACACCATGAGCAACGAAAAGCTCGACGTACCCGGCGTGGCCGCCAAATTCGGCGTACCCGCCGAGCGTATCGTGGATTACTTAACGCTGATCGGCGATACGGTGGATAACGTGCCGGGCGTGGAAAAAGTCGGACCGAAGACCGCGGTGAAATGGCTCACCCAATACGGATCGCTGGACGGCGTGATGGCGCATGCCGGCGAGATCGGCGGCGTCGTGGGGGAAAATTTGCGCAAGGCCGTGGCTTGGCTGCCCAAGGCGCGCGAACTGCTGACCATCAAATGCGATGTGGCGCTGCCGGTGCACGTATCGGCATTGACGCCCAATGCGCCGGATCGAGACAAGCTGATCGCGCTGTTCAGCCAATTCGAATTCAAGACTTGGACCAGGGAGCTGCAGGCCGCGGGCGCCGCGAGCCAAGCGCCCAGCGCGGCAGCGCAGGAAACGCCGCCCGTGGATCCGGTGCGCGAGGCGCGCTACGAAACCGTGTTGACCGAAGCCCAATTGGATGCCTGGCTCGACACCCTCGCGCGCGCCGAGCTGGTGTCGGTGGATACCGAAACCACCAGCCTCGACCCATGCAAGCGCGGCTGGTCGGCATTTCGCTTTCCGTTACGCCGCATGCCGGCGCGTATATTCCGCTGGCGCACCGCTATGCCAGTGCGCCACGGCAGTTGGAATTGGCACTGGTGTTAGCAAAACTCCAACCGTGGTTCGAAAATCCACGGCAAAAAAAGCTCGGCCAAAACCTCAAATACGACGCCCACGTGCTGGCCAATCACGGCGTGCAACTTCAGGGTGTGGCGCACGACACGCTGCTCCAATCCTATGTGCTGGAAGCGCACAAGCCGCATGGCATGGATTCGCTGGCCCACCGCCACCTCAATTACAAAACCGTCAGTTATGAAGAGGTCACGGGCAAGGGCGCGAAACAGATCGGCTTCGATCAAGTGGATATCGATACCGCTACCCGCTACGCGGCGGAAGACGCGGACATCACCTTGCGTCTGCATGAGGCGCTCTACCCGCAAATCGCGCGCGATGAAAAATTAAAATTCGTGTACGAGCAAATTGAGTTGCCGACCGCGCAAGTGCTGTTCGATATCGAGCGCACCGGCGTGCTGCTCGATGCGCAATTACTCGCCGACCAAAGTCACGAAATCGGCATGAAGTTAATCGAGCTAGAAGCACAAGCACAGGCGCTTGCCGGACACCCCTTCAACCTCAATTCGCCCAAGCAGATACAGGAAATTTTGTTCGACAAGCTAAAACTGCCGGTGAAGAAAAAAACGCCGAGCGGCACGCCCTCCACCGACGAGGAAGTGTTGCAGGAACTCGCACTCGATTATACGTTGCCAAAATTACTGCTGGAATATCGCGGCATGGCGAAACTCAAATCCACCTATACCGACAAGCTGCCGCGCATGGTGGATGCGCAAACGGGGCGCGTGCACACCAGCTACAATCAAGCGGTGGCGGTCACGGGCCGGCTCGCGAGCGCCGACCCCAATCTGCAAAATATTCCAGTACGCACTCAGGAAGGTCGGCGCATCCGCGAAGCCTTCATCGCGCCGCCGGGCGCGGTGCTGGTGTCCGCCGATTATTCGCAAATCGAGTTGCGCATCATGGCACATTTATCGCACGATGCCGGTCTGCTCAAGGCTTTCGCCGCGGGCGAAGACATCCACCGCGCCACCGCGGCGGAAGTGTTCGGCGTCAATGTGGAAGAGGTCTCCAGCGAACAGCGCCGCTACGCGAAAGTCATCAACTTCGGCCTGATTTACGGCATGTCCGCTTTCGGCTTGGCCAGCCAGCTCGGTATCGAGCGCGCCGCCGCGCAGTCCTATATCGACCGCTATTTCGCGCGCTATCCCGGCGTGGCGGATTATATGAATCACACCCGCGAGCTGGCGCGTGCCCAAGGCTATGTGGAAACCGTATTCGGCCGCCGCTTGTGGCTGCCGGAAATTCATGGTGGCAACGGCATGCGCCGCCAAGCCGCCGAACGCGCCGCCATCAACGCGCCGATGCAAGGCACCGCCGCCGATTTGATCAAGCTCGCCATGATCGCGGTGCACCGTTATTTGCAGCACGAAAAATTGCATTCGCGCATCATCATGCAAGTGCACGACGAGCTGGTGCTGGAAGTGCCCGAGGCCGAGCTGACCCGCATCCAGGCCGAACTGCCGCGCCTGATGGCCGGCGTGGCGCAACTCGAGGTGCCGCTGGAAGTGAGCGTCGGCGTGGGGCCGAACTGGGAGCGAGCACACTAGGGTGACTCTGCAAAAGTACCTTGGGCGTCATGCCGGCGTAAGCCGGCATCCAGTCGGCGCTTGATTTGCCGCGACTTTTAAACTTCTAGATTCCGGCTTTCGCCGGAATGACGAACTTTTGCAGAGCTTCCCTAGTGTTTGGAAAAGTGGGGTGCCCCGCGCTAAGGAATTAAGCGTTCTCGATGCGCCACGGCGATTTTTTAATCCATGCAATCAACTCGTCCACCGGCAGTGGGTAGCCGATATGAAAGCCCTGCGCATGGTCGCACCCGAGTTTCGCGAGCAAATCCAGCGCATCGCGGTTCTCGACGCCCTCCGCGACAACCAACAAGCCAAGGTTGTGCGCTAAGTCTATCGTGGAGCGAACGATCGCCGCATCATTGGCGTCTTCCGCCATGGTCATGACAAAGGATTTATCAATTTTGACCGAATGAATGGGCAATTTTTTTAGATAGGCCAATGAAGAGTATCCCGTCCCGAAGTCATCGATGGCCACGGTAATCCCCAGGCCGCGCAGCCGTTTGATGGCTTTCGCGCCATGTTCGATATCCGCCATCAAGATATTTTCCGTGATCTCGATTTCAATTTGGTCCGCTGGACAGGTACCGGACAGCAGTTTTTCCAGCTTATCCACCAACTTTGGATCCAGAAACGAGCGCGCGGTCACGTTGACCGCGATGCGCAGCCCCATGCCTGCCGCTTGCCAAGTTTTACATTGCGTTATGGCCGTGCGGATGACCCAGTCGGTGATGGGGTTGATCAAGCCGGTGCGTTCGGCAAACGGGATGAATTGATCTGGCGGGATGAGTCCATGTTCCGGATGGTTCCAGCGAATCAGCGCCTCCACGCCGATCACACGACTGGTCCGGATATCGATTTGCGGTTGATAATAAAGAATGAACTCGTTTCTATCCAGCGCATGCCGCAAGTCGGATGAAAGTTGCAAGCGCTCCTGGGTGTGCGGATCGGTTTTGGGGTTGTAAAACAAAAACCCCGCATCCTTGTGTTTAGCGCCATACATGGCCACGTCCGCGCGGCTCATCAGCGCATCGGCATCGCTCCCATGATCCGGGAAAATCGCTATGCCGATTCCCACTCCCAGATACAGCTCGTTTTCCTGATACC
>DAIAMA010000052.1 GCA_027438535.1 bacterium | reverse complement strand
ACACGTTACGCTAACCCAGCGTTTCCAAGCGCAGCTTGGTCACCTTGCCGGGGATGGTGGGCAAACCTTCGATCTTTGCAATCGCCTGAGTGATGTGTTTCTCCACCGTCTCATGCGTGAGCATGATGATATCCACTTGCTCTTGGCCCTCACTCGGCTCTTTCTGGATCATGGCATCGATGGAAATTTCCAGATCGGCGAGGATGCGCGTGATATCGGCCAGAACGCCCGGCTTATCCACCGCGCGCATGCGTAGATAGTAGGCAGTGCGCACCTCAGACATCGGCAGAATCGGTGCGTCGGACAAGGCATCGGGCTGGAACGCGAGATGTGGCACGCGGTTCTCGGGATCGGAAGTGTGCATGCGCGTTACATCCACCAAATCCGCCACCACGGCGGAGGCGGTCGGCTCGGCGCCCGCGCCGCGGCCGTAGTACATGGTCGCGCCCACGGCATCGCCCTTCACCAGCACCGCGTTCATCACGCCTTCCACATTCGCGATCAGGCGTTTTGCAGGAATCAGGGTGGGGTGCACCCTGAGCTCTATGCCTTTCTCTACTCGCTTGGTGATGCCGAGCAGCTTGATCCTGTAGCCGAGCTCTTCCGCATAGCGGATGTCTTCGCTCGTCAGCTTCGATATGCCTTCCGTATAGGCCTTTGAAAACTGCGTGGGGATGCCGAAGGCGATGGAAGCCATGATGGTGAGCTTGTGCGCGGCGTCCACGCCTTCGATATCGAAGGTCGGGTCGGCTTCGGCATAACCCAAGCGCTGCGCCTCGGCCAGCACGGTGTCGAAGGCCAAGCCCTTATCGCGCATCTCGGTCAGGATGAAATTGGTAGTGCCGTTGATGATGCCGGCGATCCACTCGATGCGATTGGCGGTCAGGCCTTCGCGCACCGCCTTGATGATGGGAATACCGCCCGCCACCGCGGCCTCGAACGCGACCATCACGCCCTTGGCTTGCGCCGCGGCAAAAATTTCATTGCCGTGGATCGCGAGCAGCGCTTTGTTGGCGGTGACCACGTGCTTGCCGTTCTCGATCGCCATCAACACCAAGTCTTTCGCCGGCTCGGTGCCGCCGATCAGCTCGACCACGATATCGATGTCGGGGTTGTCCACCACGTCCATCGGGTTCGTGGTGATCCTAATATCTTCGCCCGCATACAGCGCCTGGGCTTTTTCCAGATTGCGCACTGCCGCCACTTTGACGCGAATCGCGCGCCCGGCGCGGCGGGTAATTTCGGCTTCGTTGCGGCGCAGCACGGTGAGCGTGCCGCCGCCGACGGTACCGAGGCCTAATAAGCCGACATTAATGGGTTTCATAGCAATCCGTCTTTCTTGAACATTTCTTTCAGACCGCGAATGGCCTGGCGCGTGCGCGATTCGTTCTCGATCAAGCTAAACCGCACATGATCGTCGCCGAACTCGCCGAAGCCCACGCCGGGCGAGACCGCGACTTTGGCGTCCAGCAATACCTTTTTGGAAAACTCCAGCGAGCCCATCGCTTTGTACGGCTCGGGAATCGGCGCCCACACGAACATGGTGGCTTTGGGAATTTCAATCTCCCAAGCGATCGAATCCAAGCCCTTGCACAGCGCGTCGCGGCGGGTTTGATACATGAGGCGGATATCTTCCACGCAATCCTGCGGCCCTTCCAGCGCCAAGATCGAGGCCACTTGGATCGGCGTGAAGGTGCCGTAATCGTGGTAGCTCTTGATGCGCGCCAGCGCCGCGACCAACTCTTTATTCCCCACCATGAAGCCCACGCGCCAGCCAGGCATATTGTAGCTTTTGGAAAGGGTGAAAAATTCCACCGCGATTTCTTTCGCGCCCGGCACCTGTAAAATCGACGGCGCTTTGTAGCCGTCGAACACGATATCGGCGTAGGCGATGTCATGCACGATCAAGATGCCATGCTCCAGGCAAATGCCGACGACTTTCTCGAAGAACGGCAGATCCACGCATTGCGTGGTCGGGTTGCTAGGGAAATTCAGGATCAGCATCTTCGGCTTGGGGAAAGAACTCTTGATCGCTTTCTCCAGCTCGTCGCAGAAATCGATGCCGGATTTCATGGGGATATGATGAATATCCGCGCCGGCGATCACCGGGCCGTAAATATGGATCGGATAGCTCGGGTTCGGCACCAGAACGATGTCGCCCTTATACAGCGTCGCCAGCGCCAAATGCGCGATGCCCTCTTTCGAGCCGATGGTGACGATAGCCTCGGTATCGGGATTGATATCGATGTCGTAACGGGTTTTATACCAAGTCGAGATCGCGCGCCGCAAGCGCGGAATGCCCTTGGAAACGGAATAGCGGTGGGTGTCGCCGCGCTGCGCGGACTCGATCAATTTATCGACGATATGCTGCGGCGTCGGCTGATCGGGGTTGCCCATGCCGAAGTCGATGATATCCTCACCGCGTTTGCGCGCCGCCGCCTTCAACTCGCCGGTGATATTGAACACGTAGGGCGGAAGCCGCTTGATTCTCGAGAACGGTTCCATAGGCTGCCAAATAGCTAAAAATCCAAAAAAGTTATAATCTTACAGTACAGCATGCGCTGTCGCAATTAGACCTCTTATGAAACTGCATTTAACCCAACAGGCCGGCCAAAATCTCATCACCGCATATGGCGAAGGCTATCTCATGGTGAACCAACAGCGCTTCGAGCGCAGTCTGATTGTCCTGCCGGACAAGCTGATAGCCGATTGGCCACCGCACAGCTTGGACGATTTGACGGAGGCACACTACGCCTTCCTCGCCACACTGACTCCGGAAATCGTGTTGCTGGGCACCGGGAAGCAGCTGCATTTCCCGCATCCGCGCTTAAGCGCCGTGCTCGCTCAAGCGCGCATCGGCTTCGAAGTAATGGACACTTTCGCCGCGGCGCGAACCTACAATATTCTGATGGGCGAAGGCCGGCGCGTGGCGGCGGCCTTATTGCTGTGAACGAGGCATGATCTGCTCGAAATGCTCGATTGCTTCAAACTCGCCTACCTCTTTTCTCGCTTGCTTGGTATCCGGTAGGTAGACCGCGAGCAAGTGCGCGATACCGTAATCCCGTGCCGAGCGCAGTACCGGCAGACTGTCGTCAATCAATAAGGTGTGTCGTGGGTCGAAGGCTTCCAGCGTTTGCAGCTGGTGCCAGAATGCGGGATGCTCTTTCGGGATGCCGAGGGTGTGCGCACTGATCAGCACGTCGAAATAGGCATCTAAGCCGGTCTTACCCATTTTCAATGCCAGGCTTTTGTGATGGGCGTTGGTGACCAATACCACGCGTTTGTTCTGCGCGCGCAGCTGTTTCAAAAACGGTACGACGTGCGTATGCACCGCGATGAGATGCGCTACCTCTTGTTTGAGCCGCTCGATATCCAGCCCGAGTTCGGTGCTCCAATAATCGACGCAATACCACTGCATGGTGCCGGCGACGCTTGCATAGCGGTGTCCCAGCTCACGCTGCGAATCCTCCAAACTCAAGCCGTGCTTCTCGGCATACCGTACCGGCACATGCTTCAGCCAAAAGTAGTTGTCGTAATGGAGATCGAGTAATGTGCCATCCATGTCGAGCAAGACGGTCCGGATGGCGTTCCAGGAGATCATAAAAAGCGAATGGCGCGGGAATTAGAGCAAAAAGTCTTTGATCGCGCCGTGCCGCCGCAAAATCTTGCGCAAGCTTTGCAGCGCCTCCATTTGGATTTGGCGCACGCGCTCGCGGGTAATGCCATGGGCTTCCGCCACGCCTTCCAGCGTGCTGATGTCGTGCCCGTTCAGGCCGAAGCGGCGTTCGATGACGCTGCGCTGCTTCGCGGTGAGCTGATTGAGCCACTCGTGCACGTATTTCTCCACCTCGCTCTGCTGCAACAGCATTTCCGGCAACACCCCTTGCTCATCGGGGATAGCTTCTCCCACGGAAAGATTCGGGTCGATATCGAGCGGCGCGTCGAGCGAGGCAGTGCGCTCGTTCAAGCCCATCACATAGCGCACTTCTTCTATATCGCGATCCACCAAATGCGCGATGTCTTCTATCGTCGGGTCGGGCGTGCCATGCGATTCGAGATGGCGCTGGGCGCGCAGGTAGATGTTGAGCTCTTTGATGATGTGTACCGGCAACCGGATGGTGCGCGACTGGTTCATGATGGCGCGCTCGATATTCTGGCGTATCCACCAGGTGGCATAGGTGGAAAAACGAAAACCGCGCTCGGGCTCGAATTTTTCCAGCGCGTGGATCAAGCCCAGATTGCCCTCCTCGATCAGATCCAGTAACGCCATGCCGCGGTTCACATAGTGTTTGGCGATATTTACCACCAGGCGCAGATTGCATTCGATCATGCGCTGGCGCGCCGCGAAATCGCCTTGCTTCATCAGGCGCGACAGGCGCTGCTCTTCCTCGGGGGTAAGCAGCGCGTTGTGGCCGATTTCATTGAGGTAGAGTTGGGTAACGTCGGCTTGCAAGTCCGCGAAAAAAGGCGCGGCCTCGCCCTCCGCCGGCTGAGATTCGGGCTCATCCCGTGGCTCGGCACCCGCCTCTGGGTCGAGCGGCTCGATTTCGTCGGGGTCGCTCGCGTCGGAATTCATGGCGTCCTATCGTTAGGCAAATACTTTAGCGGATCGACCGGCTTACCCAGGCGGCGAATCTCGAAATGGAGCTTTACCCGGTCCGCGTCGGAGTTGCCCATCTCGGCGATTTTCTGTCCTTTCACCACCATTTGACCTTCTCTGACCAAAATCTGGTTATTGTGCGCATATACGCTGAAATAATTCGTATTGTGCTTGATGATAATCAGTTTCCCGTAACCCCGCAAAGTGCTGCCGGTATGCACCACTTTACCCGCCGCCGCAGCGAGTATCGGTTGGCCGAGACTGCCGCCGATATCGATGCCTTTTGCATTGCCGTTATCATTGAAGTTGGCGAGGATTTTACCTTCCGCCGGCCAACCCCAGTCGATTTTCTCTTCTTCGTCCCCGGCATTGGGTTTGACCGGTTCCGGCACTGCCGCCGGTTTGGGCGGCTCCGCTTTAGCGGCTTCCGGTTTCGGTGCCGTGATAGGCGCCGCGGATTGCGCGCCTTGCTCCAGCTGCGCCAGCGCTTGTTCGGAATAAGGCAGCTTAAGCGCTTTCGGCGCCGTCTTCAGCGCTGCTTCGGTCGCAGGTAGCGGCGTGGCTTGCAACGCGGGCATTGGCTTAAGCGGCGTCGCTACTTCATCTTGCGGCGGCACCATGCGCAAAATTTGGCCGATGCGGATGGTGTACGGCGCCTGGATGCCGTTCCATTGCGCCAAGTCTTTGTAGTCCTGGCCATGCTCCAGCGCGACGCTATAGAGCGTATCGCCTTTCTGCACCACGTAGCTTGCGGGACGTCCATCCGGCGTTTTGACTTGTGCCGCCGCCTTGGCGGAAGGTTGCGCGGGCAAGCGGTCGATTACCGGTGCACGCACCGTGGTGCTACAACCCGAAAGCGCGGCAAGCATAGCGAAACAGGCAAATAAAACGCTTCCCCGCCCTATACTATGCGCATGCGTCATTACATTACTCCACCCAATAAGGGCACGAATTTCACTTCGCCTACCTCGGTTTGCTGAAAGCCGTGCGAGGTACGTTCGACTACGGTCAGCTTTTGCGTATCCGGCCCCATCGGCAATACCAAGCGGCCGCCGATTGCAAGCTGCGCCAGCAGTTCCGGCGGAATATGCGTTGCCGCAGCAGCCATCACAATCGCATCGTAGGGTGCGAACTCCGCCAGGCCCAGCGTGCCATCGGCGTATTTTACTTTAACGTTGTGGATGCGCATCTCGCGCAAGTTCTTACGCGCTTTGGCGATCAAGGGCGCGATGCGCTCCACCGAATACACCTCTTTGGCGACACGCGACAACACCGCGGCCTGGTAGCCGCACCCGGTACCTATTTCCAGCGCCTTCACGATCCCGCGTCCGCCGCGCGCGAGTTCGACCATGCGCGCCACGATATAGGGCTGAGAGATGGTTTGACCGAAGCCGATGGGCAGGGAAATATCTTCGTAAGCACGGCTGGACAACGCCTCATCCACAAAGATGTGGCGCGGAACATCGTTCATCGCGGTTAGCACCACTTCGTCGCTAATGCCTTGCGCGCGCAAGCGCTCCAGCATGCGCGCACGGGTGCGCTGCGAAGTCATGCCGATACCGGAAAAACGCTGATTCATCCGCGCATCCATTGCATCATGGCATCGAGCTTTTCGAAATGGGTCAAGTCGACCTGCAAGGGCGTCACGGAAGCGCGCCGATTCGCCACCGCATGAAAGTCGGTGCCCGGCCCGGCGTCCTGCGCGCCACCCGCCGCGCCTACCCAATACACGGTCTCGCCGCGCGGGCTTTCGGTTTTCATCACCGGCTCCGCTTTATGGCGCTTGCCGAGCCGCGTGATTTCGATGCCCTGCAATTCCGCATACGGCAAATCCGGGACATTGACATTGAGCAGCATGGGCTGGGGAAAAGGCCGGTTACGATAACGTTGCACGAGCTCGAGGGTAATTTCTCCTGCCGTAGTGTAATGACCCATGCTTGTCCCGGCAAGCGACACCGCGATCGCGGGAATGCCGAGCAGGAAACCCTCGGTGGCGGCGGCGACCGTGCCGGAATAAATGGTGTCATCGCCCATATTCGCGCCGTGATTGATGCCGGAAACGACCATGTCGGGCAACTGCTCCAGCATGCCGGTGACGGCAAGATGCACGCAATCGGTGGGCGCGCCGGGCCCAGTCACGGAAACGGCGCATGCCTTGCCGGCTCGCGATCCTATCCTTTTGCGCGTTTCGCGCGCGTGCAAAATACTGGGACTGGATCTCGCGCATAGCGACATTCGGTCTTTGCTCGGGCGTTTGCAACTCGATCTGGCCATGGACGGCAACGATTTCCGGGTTACGCCGCCGGCTTATCGCTTCGATTTGGCGATCGAAGAAGACCTCATCGAGGAAATCGCGCGCTTATACGGCTACGACAATATTCCCGCCATTCCGCCGCGTGCGCGTCTCGATATGCTGCCATGCCCAGATGCGGCGCGAACGGCGGAACAATTGCGCGAGCGCCTGGTGGCACGCGATTACCAGGAAGTTATCACCTATAGTTTCGTCGAGCCGAGTTGGGAAGCGAATTTTGCGGGAAACCCGAATCCCATTCTGCTGAAAAACCCAATTGCCTCGCATTTGAGCGCGATGCGCTCGACCTTGTGGGGCGGGCTCGTGGATTGTTTGCGCTTCAATCTCAACCGTAAGCAGTCCCGGGTGCGCGTGTTTGAGATCGGACGGGTATTCGGTAATTCTAAAGCGGGCTTTGAACAGCCTTCCCATATCGCCGGGCTGTGTTATGGCTCGGTACATCCCGAGCAATGGGGCGCTTCCGAGCGCGCCGTGGATTTTTTCGATGCGAAAGGCGATGTAGAGGCGCT
>DAIAMA010000051.1 GCA_027438535.1 bacterium | reverse complement strand
ATCGTATCCGCGCGCTCGCCACCGAAACCCAGCCCAAGGTGGAGCATGGCCTAGAGCTGGCGATGGATGAGCACAATACCGAAGCTTTGCGGGTATTGCACGATGACGCCATTCCCGCGCAGCAAAGACTCGTCGTGGAGTTGGACGATATGCTCGCCTTGCAGCGCACCGCGAGCAAAAATGCGGCCTTGGAAGCCGCTAACGCCTATCGTAAAACAGAATGGCTGATGCTGCTGATGGGCGGCAGCCTCGTCCTCATCGGCGCGGCTATCGCCTTATTCGTGCTGCGGCGCACGAAGCAGCAAACCGTGGCAATCGAGCGCGCGGATACGATCCAGCACGGCTTTTTCCTCCGCGCTGGAGAGCATGCCGTCCAGTTCGTGGCGCGCGGTGGTGAAGTGGGTACCGTAGCGATAGAATTTCTGCAGCTCGTCATCTTTCTCGAAGACGTCTCGCGCATTCACGATGGTGTGCATGGCGATGATGCGCTGGCGCAGCGCGTCGCGCATGCTGCTGGCGAGTTCGACTTTTTTATTGTTCTCATTGACGATCCGTTCGAGCCGGGTGTTGATGGCGGACATTTGCGTTAGCCCCAGCACCACGAGCGAAATCATCAATGCCAGCACCAGGGCGAAGCCGGTGCCGACGGAGAACATCATATACTTGGAAAACATGGGTCGCGGCTAAATGGAAAGCGTATCCGGGGCATTAAATACCGGTTACGAGGAATTGACAAGCCGGGGCGGTTGAATGCCCGAACGGGGAAAATTATTCGGAAAGCGCGAAACGGCGGCCGCCTTCAAAGCGTTTTGCCCAATATTTCGCGCTGAGGTCGGAGATCATGACGTCGCCGCGGATGGCGCTGCTGGCGTGGATGAAACGGTTATCGCCGAGGTAGATGCCGACATGCGAGAATGCGCGGCGCAGGGTGTTGAAGAACACCAGATCTCCAGGCTTTAGTTCGCGCCGGGAGATTTTTTCGCCTTCTTGGCTTAGGGCGCGCGCATTGTGCGGCAGTACCAGGCCCACCGCGCGGTGAAATACGTGGCTGACAAAGCCGCTGCAATCGAAACCGGTGTCTTCGGAATGGCCGCCGAATTTATACTGGGTGCCATTGAGGCTAAGCGCATAGAGTAAGACGTCTTGTGTCTTATCCGCCGTGGCGGCGCCATTGAGGCTGACGGCTTCCGGCATGGACGATTGCGCATGGGCAAGGCTGCTTGCCGCGAGCAAAATGGCGAAAAGAAGAGGGTGCGGGATGCGCATGAGCCGTATTTAAAAAGAATTTTCCCGATATGTAAAGTGAATCCTATGACAAGCGGCTCGAACCGGGCCGGATTCGGCTACACTTAAAGCCTGGCCCATCCTTGGAGCAAACATCGTGAATGAGACACAAACCGAAGCAATTCAAGAAGAAGCCGCCGCGGCGGCGGCGCAAGGCAAGGATTTGCATGCCTTGGTGCGGGATATCACCTTGCGCGCCTTGTCGCGCCGATCCTTGTCCGTGGGCGAGATCATGGACGTGGTGCGTGCCGTGACCGAAGGCGTGAGCCTAGGCTTGGGGCGGCGCACGGGAGAAGTGAAAAATGCCGCGCGCGAAGCCTTGTCCGGCCTGGATGAGGCGGTGAAAAAAACCGCCGAGGCGACCAAGCTTGCCGCGCAGCAACTGGTGGCGCAAGGCAAGGAATTCGGCGAGCAAGATTTGAAGCCGGCGATCGATGAGTTGAAGCAAGTGGAAGAAGCTTTTCTTGCCACGGTAGCCAAAGTCACCGAGGCGGCCGGAGGGCGGATTAAGGAAGAATTCGCGTCGCAAATCAGCCATGCGCGCCGCAGCGGAACCGATAGCGGCCGGGTAATCGCCGATACCGTGGCCGAATTCAATCAGCGCGTGGGGGTGGCGGTGAAAGGCGGCGCGACCCAAAGCGCGAGCGCGGCGCTCGCCATGACGCAGCGGCTTACCTTGCTCGCGAGCGGTATTTTGGCGGGCATGTCGGATGCGCTGCACGAGAAAGCCAGCGGCGGAGAGAAGAAAGCACCTTAATGCTATTAGAAACCATCAGTCTGGTGCGCGACTTGCCGCGCCTGCACGAAATCTCCTCGGTGCTGATCCGTTATGGCGGCGGCGATGTGGTGCGGCGCTTGGGCGTGAGTAGCATGCTGGAGCGCGCCGGGCGCATGCTGCATTGGAAGCAAGCGGTCGAAATCGAACATCTGGAGCCGGCGCAGCGCTTCCGCCAGGCGCTGGAGGAACTCGGCCCGACGTTCATTAAGCTCGGTCAAGTACTGGCGACCCGCGTCGATTTATTTCCGCCGAATTGGATCGCGGAGTTGGAAAAGCTGCAAGCCAACGCGCCAGCGCTGCCGTTCGAGGATATGCTGCCGCAAATGCAATCGGCATTGCACGGGCGCGATCCGCACGAAGTATTCGACCATTTGAATACCACGCCGCGCGCGGCGGCGTCCATCGCCCAGGTGTATGAGGCCAATTTGAAAGACGGCACGCCTGTCATTGTCAAAGTGCGCCGGCCCGGTATCGAGGCCAAGATCGAAGCCGATTTGCGCATCATGTCGCATATTGCGCGCCTGGCGGAACTGGAATTCCCGGAGGCGCGCCGCTACCAGCCGCAGCAGGTGGTGCGGCAATTCGCTAAGTCGTTGCGGCGCGAACTCGATCTGGCGGCCGAAGCGCGCAACATCCAGCGCTTCGGCGAGAAATTCGCCGGTGACGAGACCATGCTCATCCCCAAGGTATATTGGGAGTACACCGGGCAGATGATGAATGTGCAGCAGCGCATCGACGGCATCCCCGGCAATCAGTTGGCGCAGGCCGATGCCGCCGGACTGGACCGCAAGCTGCTTGCGATTCACGGCGCGAACGCGGTGCTGCGCATGATTTTGATCCATGGCCACTTTCACGCCGACCCGCATCCCGGAAATGTATTTTATCTGCCCGGCAACCGGCTGGCGCTGGTGGATTTCGGCATGACCGGACTGCTGACTCATGAGCGCCGTAATCAGATCGCCGATTTGCTGATTTCCATCTTTGAAAAAGACGAGACGGCCTTGCTGGATGTGCTGCTCGAATGGACCGGCGATGCGGCGGTTGACGAGAGCAAGCTGGCCGCGGATGTGATCGAGTTCGTATTCAATTATTCCAGCGTCCATCTCAAGGACATCAGCTTCGGCAACTTGCTCAATGAACTGATGGCGATGATACGCGAGCATCATTTGGTGATGCCGTCGGATTTGACGCTGCTGTTCAAAACGCTAATCACGCTCGAAGGACTGGCGCGCCAGCTCGACTCCAATTTCGACATGAGCACGCATACCGCGCCGTTCGTGAAAGAAGTGCTGCGCCTGCGCTACTCGCCCGATGCGGTGATCAAACGCGGCGCGCATGGGATCAAGGATATGCTCTCGGTATTGACCGGCTTGCCGCGCGACTTGGCGAGATTTTTCAAGGAGCTGCGGCGCGGACGCGTGCGCATCGACATCGATGTGAAGCGCCTGGAACGCTTCGGCCACCAGATTGACCGCACCGCCAATCGCCTGACGCTCGGCATCATGACCGCATCGCTGGTGATCGGCTCTTCCATCATTATGACCACGCAAGCCGGACCTAAACTCTTCGGCATGCCGATCTTGGGCCTTCTTGGTTTTCTGATCGCCGTATTTAACAGTCTTTGGATATTGCTTTCGATTTGGCGCGCGGGGAAAGAATAAACTGACATTGATGGAAACCCGAGGATAAACGCGATGCATTTTTACGTCAGAAGGGTATTTATTTTTCTCTGTTTGCTGGGGTGTACGCCGTTTGCCTTTGCCCAAGACAAGATCGAAGTCATTACGCTTAATTATCGCGCCGCGGAGCAGGTGATCCCGATCATCCAGCCGCTGCTGGACAAGGACGGTGCTGTGACGGGCATGCAAAATCGGCTCATTATCCGCACCAGCCCGGCGAATTTGGCGCAGATCAAGCGCGTGCTCGCGCAGATCGATACCCAGCCCAAACGCTTGATGATTACCGTACGGCAGAGCACGACACGGGATGCCTTGGCGCGCGAGAGCAGCGTATATGGCACGGCGGGTGGCGAGGGTGGGCGCATGACTCTCCCGCAGACGCCAGGTGCGGCGGACGCACGGGTCGAGGTCGGCGGTGAACGTAATCGCGCCGGCGCCAAGATCACTTCTACCCGCGATATCGAGAACAGCGCGGATGTGCAAAAGGTGCAGGTACTGGAAGGCAATCCGGCTTTCATTCGCGTCGGGCAATCCGTGCCTTATCGCGGGCGCACCGTGTATCGCGACGCGCGCGGCACGACGGTGGTGGATGATACGCAATTCAAGGATGTCACCAGCGGTTTCTATGTCCTGCCGCGCGTGTCCGGCGATCGGGTGATACTCGAGATCAATCCGCAGCGCGACACCTTGGGCAGTCACGGCGCGGTGAACATACAGCAGGCGGCCACCACGCTGTCCGGGCGCCTCGGCGAATGGATCGAATTGGGCGGCATCGGCCAGCAAGCCGACACCAGCGGCAGCGGCACGGTGTATTCCACGCGCGATGCGAGCACGGATAATCGGAGCATTTTCGTGAAAGTGGAAGAGGTGCGGTAGGTGAAAAACTTTTACCACGTAGTACGCAGAGTACACCGAGTAAACCCTTTCTTGATTTTCCTATGCGTACCTGTGCGTCCTTTGCGGTTATGGATTTTGCGCTTTACTCCGTGTGCTCTGTGTACTCCGTGGTGATAGTGCGATTCTAAACGAGTATGTCGTCTGTGCTAAACTCGCACCCAAGCCCGATGCCTGATCTACAAACCCTTTTCTCCGCGCAGGGCGTATTCGCCCGCACCATTCCCGGCTACCGGCTGCGCCCGCAGCAGGTCGAGATGGCCGAGGCGATTTTGCGTGCGATTCGCGCGCAAGAAAAACTTATCGTCGAGGCCGGCACCGGCACCGGCAAGACTCTGGCGTATCTGGTGCCGGCCTTGCTTGCCGGCGGCAAGGTGGTCATCTCCACCGGCACCAAGACGCTGCAAGACCAGTTGTTCCTGCGCGATATTCCGGCGGTGCGCGATGCCTTGAAATTGCCCGTGACGGTGGCGATGCTGAAAGGCCGTGCCAATTACGTGTGCCATTATCACCTGGAGCGTGCGCAAATCGACGCGCGCTTGTACCACAAAGAAGACGTGCGCTATTTGCAAAACATCGTGCGCTTCGCGGCCACAACGCAGAGCGGCGACAAAGCGAGTTGCACCGATGTGCCGGAGAACGCGGGCGTGTGGGCCTACGCCACCTCCACCCGCGACAATTGCCTGGGCCAGGATTGCGGCAATTACAAGGAGTGCTTCGTAATGGCCGCTCGCAAAGAAGCCCTGGCGGCGGATGTGGTGGTGGTGAATCATCATTTGTTTTTCGCCGATGCGATGCTGAAAGACGAAGGCGTATCCGAGTTGCTGCCCGCGGCCAATACCATCATTCTCGACGAGGCGCACCAGCTACCCAGCACCGCCGGCTTATTTTTCGGCACCTCGATCAGCAGCGGGCAATTGATGGAAGTGGCGCGCGATGCGCGCGCCGAAGGGCTCACCAGCGCCAAGGATTTTGCGCCGCTGCCGGAAGCCGCCAATGCATTGGAAAAAGCCGTGCGCGATTTGCGCCTGGTATTCCCGCAGGAAAGCATGCGATTACCCATGCAGCGTGCCGAACGCTTCAAACAATTCGATCCGGCGCTCACCGCCTTAAAAGAAAAACTCACCGATTTGGAGCACGCCTTGGCGTCTCAAGCCGAGCGTGCGCCGGGGCTGGACAATTGCTGGCAGCGCGCGCAAGCATTGCGCGCCATGCTCGCCGAGTGGCGCGCAACGACTAATGCCAATACCGTGCGTTGGGTGGAAGTGTTCAGCCATGCCGTGCATCTCAACACCACGCCGCTGTCCATCGCCGAGACCTTTAAAATGCAGCTCGACGGCACGCCGCGCGCCTGGATTTTTACTTCTGCCACGCTGGCGGTGCGCGGCGATTTTCGCCACTACCAAGAAGAAATGGGGCTGGATGCGGCCAAGGCCGCGTATTGGGAAAGTCCCTTCGATTATGCCAATCAGGCGCTGCTCTACGTACCGCAGCATCTGCCCGAACCCAATACCGATGGCTACACCCAAGCGGTAATCGCGGCCGCGCTGCCGGTGCTGCGAGCCAGCGGCGGGCGTGCCTTTTTGCTGTTCACCAGCCTGCGCGCCATGCGCGAGGCGCATGCCTTGTTACAAGAAGCATTCGAAAAAGCAGGCCTCGATTATCCTATTTTGGTCCAGGGCGAGAGCGCGCGCAGCGAGTTGTTGGAGCGTTTCCGTTCCCTTAATAATGCCGTGCTGCTGGGTAGCCAGAGCTTTTGGGAAGGCGTGGATGTACGCGGCTCGGCCTTGTCTCTGGTCATCATCGACCGCCTGCCGTTCGCCGTACCCGACGACCCGGTGCTCTCCGCGCGCATCGACAAAATGAACAATGAGGGCCGCAATGCCTTCATGGAATATCAGCTGCCGCAGGCGGTCATCACCCTCAAGCAAGGCGCGGGACGGCTGATCCGCGACGAAACCGATCGCGGCGTGCTCATGATCTGCGACCCGCGCTTGCTGGGTAAGCCTTACGGCAAGCGCATCTGGCAGAGTTTGCCGCCGATGCGGCGCACGCGCGAGATCGGTGAAGTGGAGGCATTTTTCAATGGCACTTTGGCGCAAACTGCTGTCGGCTAGCGCGCTGCTGTTCGCGCCGTTGTGGCTGCATGCAGCGGAGGTGCGGACGCACCTGGTATTGGGTGCGCAACCGGTCGCGGGGTTTCAATACTATGCGGGCAAGCGCGTTTGGGATGACTTGAAAGTGGGCGATATGCTGGCCTTGGTGCGCGAACCCGATAACGCTCACGACCCGAAAGCGGTACGCGTGGAGTGGCATGGCGAAAAGCTGGGCTACGTGCCGCATGCCGGCAACGACGCGGTAGCGAGATTGCTGGACAAGGGAATTAAAGTATCCGGGCGCATTATTAATTTGCATCCCGGGCGCAGCCATTGGCAGCGGATAGTGTTTGAAGTGATGGTGGACGAGTAGCGGACGTCGGCAAACGCCACTTGTTACCTATTTTCCCGGCCGCTCAGCGTGCCAGTTGTCATGACGTTCCCGGCGCTCTTGACGGTAGTTCGTGACTTCGAGACGCATGCCGTCGGGATCGGTAAAAAAGGTTGCCCAATAATCGGGAGCGTACTGCGGGTAGTGCTGTGCCTCGGTAGCCTCGATGCCCGCTGCGCGAAGCCGAGCGGCCACGGCTATGACGTCGGCCACCGAATCGACGCGAAAGCAAAAGTGATGCAGCCCGGGAGAGTAGGCATCGTGCGCGCTTGAAATCCGTGACGGGCGCAGGACGTAGCCGAAGTGGCGGTTGAAGTATTGGACGTGAGGATCGCCATCCAGCGTAAACTTGTTCTTGCG
>DAIAMA010000050.1 GCA_027438535.1 bacterium | reverse complement strand
CCTTGAGCGCGACAATCAGGCTTTCCGATTGCACCTCGCGCAGCAGCAATTGAATCGCGCGGTCATCCAGGTCGATGAGGTTATCGAAGGTAAACATATCGTCCTGAATCTTCTGGGCGATTTCCGGATCGAAATCGCGTACCGTAGCGATCACCGTGGTTTCAATCGCGGCCGGCATAAAGTTGAGAATTTCGGCTGCCACCCGCGTACCGCCCATCGCGGCTTTCTTGATGGTGTTATTGCTGCCGGTGAGCAGACGCATCAACACGTCATTCAAATCTTTTAGCGCGGTCGGCTGAATGCCATCCAGCGTGGCGATGCGCAAGATCGCATCGTTGCGCAGACGCTCGACGAAGAAGCCGAGTATCTCGCTCGCCTGATCGCGGTCGAGATGCACCAGAATCGTGGCAATAATCTGCGGATGCTCATTTTTAATCAACTCCGCCACCGCCGCGGCATCCATCCATTTCAGGCTTTCGATACCGGCGGTATCGCCCCCATGCAGGATTCGCTCGATTAAGTTCGCGGCACGGTCGGAACCCAAGGCCTTGGTCAACACGGTTTTAATGTAGTCCGCGGAATCGCCGCCGAGGCCGGATTGCCCTTCCGCTTCCCTGCGGAATTCATCGAGCACGGTATCCACCTGGGTGCGCGTTACGTTTTGCAGCGCGGCCATCGCCGTGCCGAGCTTTTGCACTTCCTTGGGGCCGAGGAATTTGAACACCTCGGCGGCCTCCTCCTCGCCCAGGCTCATGAGCAAGATTGCGCTGCGTTCGATACCTTGTTCACTCACTGCCAACCCATTCTTTCACTACGCTTGCCACGACTTTCGGGTCTTGACGCGCGAGTTGGCGCGCCGCCTGCAAATTATCCTCATACCCCGCGCCGCGCCCCGCCATTGGCGCGTCTCTGCCGGATTCCGACATCGGTGGCGCGGGGGGCGGCGTGGCCAATTGCCGCAAAATCGGCATCAAAAGGCGGAAGACCAACAGCCAAAGCACGATTGCAATCGCAATGAATTTAAGCACCGCCATGGCGCTCGCTTCGAATTATGGTTTCTCCCAGAAGGAGATTTCTTCCACTTTTTCCGGCGCGGGCAAATTGAATGCGGCATTGACCACGTTCAGACTATCGCCGCGCTGCTGGTTAAAGCCTATCGCATCCTTGACCAAATCATTGATCTGCGCCAATTCTTTGGCGCTTAGCGGCGTTAAGGTCACCTTGCCATCTTCCGCGACTTTTTTCTTATAGTTCACCACCACCGCCGCCGACATGCGTTTCACGCTCCCCACCGGCAATTTGGTGTGCTTGATCGTCTTGTCGAGCTCGTAGTTCACGGTGGCCTCGTGATGCCCGCCCGCGGAAGCAACACCAGCCGGGCTCGCCGCCGCCGCGGGCGTTCCCGCCGCGCCTATCGTTCCCGCCGCGCCTATCGTTCCCGTTCCCGGCGGCGCGGTAAGCGGGGCGGAAGCCGCGCCCGGCGGCTGATTGGAAAGTGCGCCCGGCACACCCGTTGCATTAGCGCCGCCTGCAGTGATCGTTTCATTGGTTTGCTGGCTGCGTATTGATGCCGCATCGGGCGTCTGATTGGGTTTGTAGGTTTCTGCAGCCTGCTCGCTATGGGAAAAATCCACATCGGCGGTCACTTGAGCACGCACATTCCCTTCACCCACGATAGGCGAAACGATGGATTCGATGCGTTTCACGAAACCATGCTCGAGTTGGTTCAAGTATTCGAGCTGCGTCGGATCGAGCCCGGCCTTGTTGCCGCGCACATCGGGCGCGATCAGCAAATTACCGTTTTGATCGACCACGGTGATATTTTGCGGCGACAAATCGGCCACGCTGGAAGAAACCAGATGCACGATGCCGCTCACCTGTGATGGGTCGAGACGCTTGCCGCCGCCGAGATTAAGGAAAACCGACGCCGAGGGTTTTTGCTGGTCGCGTAAAAATACGGAGGGGCGCGGAATCGCCAAATGCACGCGCGCGCCCTGCACCACGGAAATCGCCTCGATGGTGCGCGCGAGTTCGCCCTCGAGCGCGCGTTGATAATTCACCTGTTCGACGAATTGGCTTACGCCAAGCTTTTGGTTATCCAGTAAATCGAAACCGGCACCGCCCTTGGGAATGCCTTGGGCGGCTAGTTTGAGGCGCACTTCATACACTTTGTCCATCGGCACTTTAATGGCACTGGTGCCTTCGGCCTTGAACGGCACGTTCATCTGCTGCAAGGCATTGATGACCGCGCCGCCGTCCTTTTCGGACAAATTAGTGTAGAGAATTTGGTAAGAGGGTGTTTGGTACCAGAGATAGCCGCCGAAAAAAAGGGCGATGATGGCGGCGGCGGCTATAATGAAGCCGATTTTTTGGCTGTTGGTGAGCTGTCCAAAGTTCTGTAATTGCGCAACCACCGAAGGCTGCGTTGCAACCGCCATAACTGCCCTTTACGTGTGAGTGGCTAGAGCGCCGCGCCGAAGCGGCCGCACGGCACCACTCAAAACGGTTTAAACCGGCATGCTCATAATTTGCTGGTAGGCATCCACCAGCTTATTGCGAACCTGCACCATGGTCTGAAACGAGACATCGGCTTTTTGCAGCGAAATGATCACGTCCTCGACATTCACGTTGGGGGCGCCTTGCTCGAAGGCCTGGGCGAGCTGCTTCGCACCCGCTTGCGCGGTATTCACCTGATCCAGCGACGCCTTTAGCATGGCGGCGAAATCACCCGGCCCGCCGCTAGGCTGGGCGTCGGTGTTCCCCGCCGCGAGCTGGGACGCGGCTTGCAACTGGCTTAGAAGCTGATCTATACCCTTAGTATCCATCTTTCCTACTCTATTGGACGACTACACCCAACTTGATTGCAATATCCGTGCCTATCCATGCCTGGCATCCGGATCGATGCCCTCTTCGCGCAATCGCTGCAACTTGTAACGCAAGGTGCGTTCGCTCATACCGAGCCGTTCCGCAGCTTGTTTGCGCGATCCCTTGACCGCCGCCAAGGTCTCCAAAATATGCGTGCGTTCCAGCGTCTTGATATCTTGCGGTCGCGCCGCATCGGCAACTGGCGTCTGGGATGAAGCGGCAATTTTTGCCGCTTCCGGCAAATGCAAGTGCGTTGCCTCGATCTCATTGCCCGGCGCGAGAATCATCGCACGCTGAATCACATTCTCTAGCTCTCGGATGTTACCCGGCCAAGTATAGCCCGTCAATTGCTCTTCCGCTTGTTTTGAAAGGGAAAGCCCATGCCGGCCGGTAGTCGTGGCTAAGCGCCCGAGCAGATGCCGCGCCAGTGGCGCGATATCCTGCACCCGCTCGCGCAGCGGCGCGATCATGAGCGGAAAAACATTCAGCCGATAATACAAGTCTTCGCGAAAACGCCCAGCCGCCACTTCCGCCGCCATATCGCGGTTGGAAGTGGCGATCACACGCACATCGATCGCGATGGGTTTCTTGCCGCCGATCCGTTCTACTTCGCGCTCTTGCAATACGCGCAATAATTTGGCTTGGAGTTGCAGCGGCATTTCCGATATCTCATCCAATAGCAGCGTACCTCCGTGCGCTTGTTCGAATTTACCGGTCTGCGCAGTTTGCGCGCCGGTAAAAGCGCCCTTTTCATAACCAAATAGCGTGGATTCGAGCAAGTTATCCGGAATCGCCGCGCAATTGATGGCGACGAAGGGCCGTGCCGCACGCGGCGAATGGCGGTGGATAAAACGCGCCATGACTTCCTTGCCGCTGCCGGATTCACCGCTAATCAGCACCGTGGTGTGAGATGCCGCCACGCGCGCGGCGAGCGCGAGCAATTCGCGCGAAAGCGCGTCTTGCGCGATCACTTCGCCTGAATTGTCGTAGTGCAGGGTGAGCATGTAGCGCGCCACTTGCGCCAATAATTTATTGGCGTCGAAGGGCTTGGTCAGATAATCGCAAGCGCCATCGCGCATCGCTTCCACCGCTTTTTCGATCATGCCGTAGGCCGTCATCAACAATACCGGGATTTGCGGCGTGACGGCCTTGATGCGCTTAAGCAAGGTGTGGCCGTCCATCGGCTGCATCATCACATCGGAAATGACCAGCCCGACTGGTTGGCGGGCCATGGCTTGCAGCGCGGCTTCGCCGTCTTGTGCGACAAGCACGCGATACCCGGCGAGCTTGAGCGTATCGCTCAAGGCTTCGCGCAGATCGCGATCGTCTTCCACGATGAGAATGGGCAAGGTTTCCATAGGTCGCAAGCTTACTCCATTTTGGCGCACGGCAGACGCAACGCAAACTCGGCGCCCTGGCCCGGCGTGGAACGCACGGTCGCCTCGCCGCCATGGGCCTGCGCCACGCCGCGCACGATGGCGAGTCCTAGGCCGGTACCTTCTTGGCGGGTGGTGAAAAAAGGCTCGAACAGGCGCTCGATCGCGGCGGGCTCGATGCCCGGCCCGGTATCCGCGACCTGTAGCCAGACTTGCCGGTTTTGTTCGCGGCTGGAAAGCGTGATGCGCGCACCCGGCGGGCAGTGCTGCATGGCATTTTCCAATAGATTCACCAGTGCGCCGGTGAGCGCTTCGCGGCTGCCCAACACCCGCGCCGCCATCGCGCCATGCTCGACCTTGAATACCAATCCGCGCTCAAGCATTTGCGGCTCCAATACTGACTGCAAATCGGCGAGCAAATCGGCGACGGCAATCACATCGCGTCCGCCCGCTTCACCGCGCACGAACAGCAGCATGTTTTGAATTAATTTCTCCAGATGCTTCAAGCGCGCTACCACTTTATCGCCGAAGCGCGCGCGCTCCGCCGCGTCCAATTGCGGCTGGGAAAGCTGCGAAGCGTATAACAGCGCGGTGGCCAGCGGGGTGCGCAACTGGTGCGCCAGACGCGCCGCGACTTCGCCCATCGCCGATAAGCGCTGATGGCGCGCCAGCTCTACTTGCAAGGCATGCGCCTGGGTAATGTCATGGAACAACATGATTTGGCCGCGCGTCCCGCTCGGCGCGCTCGTGGATAAGGCAAGCCTCAGGGGTTCGGCATGCGTTGTCGTTTCCCATTCTTCCGGCGTAGCGGTCGGACGCAAGGTGCACGCCTGCGCCACCGGCCAGGCCAACCCCAGCAATGGCGACCCCAACAGGGCTTGCGCCGCCGGATTGGCCTCGATCACTTGCCCAGCCTCGTCCACCACCACCACCCCGGCCGGCAATGCGGCAAGCAAAGCCGCCAGGCGCTGGGATAACGCTTCCTTTTCCAAATACTGGCGTTTAAGTTCGCCGTTGGCGATAGCGAGCTCTTGCGTCAGGTTCACGACTTGGCTTTGCAGACCGGCGTAGGTCGCGGCCAATTGCTCGGAGGCAATATTGAATAGAGAAAATGCCTGCTCTAATTCTCGGGGGTCGATCGGGGTCTTGGGTTCCGACACACACTTAACCTAGCCTGAATCTAAAGATATCAGATTATAGCCACAGTCTAGCGCTAGCCCAAAGAAAACAAGTTCTTAGTGCATTAAGACACCTACGGCGGCAATTAAAGTTTCCGTGTTTCCGTGCCGATAAGCAGACAATCCCGGCGGAGAAACCAAGGAAATCTCTCGATGAACAGGCTCGTAAATTTAACCATTCGTACCAAATTGACCGTATTGATCGCTTTCGCCACCTTGCTCATGGTAGCGATCGGCGTAGCTGGGCAATGGGGTATCTATACGGCGCAACAAGCGGCTGAATCGATTTATAAAGATCGCCTGGTGGCCATCGATCTCCTCAATAATGTGCGCAATCGTCAAAATCAAATTCGCATCTTATTGCTGGCTGCGCGCCAGGAAACCGACGCGTTTGAAGTCATGGCGCTAGCGGATAAAGTCCGCAGCAATATTTTCCAGATCGACCAGCTACTTACCGCCTATAAAAACCAGCACCCCATGGGCGAAGAAAAAAAGCTGCTGGATGCCTTTATCACGGCGCGTACCCACTTTGGCGTGGCAGGCGTGATGCCGATGATCGATTTGCTGCAAGGCGAAAAACCCGCCGAAGCCGATAAACTCCGTCATGACACGCTCGATCCGGCGTTCGCCAAAGCGTCGGACGCGATCGATGCCTGCGTCCGCCACCAGACCGAGCTTGCGCAACAGGAATTCGAGCAATCCCAAAAACGGGCCAAGGTATCGCGCATCGCATCGCTGGCCAGCGTCGCGCTAGGCACCTTCCTTGCCATCATGATGGGCCTGGTGATCAGCCGCTCCATCAACCGCGGCGTTTCAATGCTGGAGAAAGGCTCGGCCCAGCTGGCGGAGGGCGATCTCACGACGCGCATTCCCCTCGCCGGTCAAGATGAATTGGCGCGTGTCGGCGCGAGCTTCAATAAAATGACCGCGCAATTCGCGCATCTCATCAGCGAAGTGAACAGTTCCAGCACACAAGTCACTCAGAACGCCGATGCCTTATCCGTGTCGGCGGCGCAAGTCGCGCAAAGCTCGCGCCAACAAACCACTCGCGCGGCGGAAGCGGCGAGCGCGGTGGAGCAGCTCAACGCCTCGTTTAAAGCCATCGCCACCACGTCCGAAGATATCGTCAGCGCGGCCAACAATGCGCGCGATCTCTCCAAACAGGGCAACCAAGTCGTGGCAAGTGCGGTGCAAGGGATAGAGCGGGTCGCGAAAAACGTGAGCGAAACGGCGGCATCGATCGCCGAACTGGGCCAGCGGTCCAGCCAGATCGGAAAGATTCTCTCGGTGATTAAAGACATTGCCGACCAAACCAATTTGCTCGCCCTGAATGCCGCGATCGAAGCCGCGCGTGCCGGCGAGCAAGGACGCGGGTTCGCCGTCGTCGCCGACGAGGTGCGCAAATTGGCGGAGCGTACTACCGCCGCCACCACGGAAATTTCGAGCATGGTCGGCGCGATTCAAAACGATACCGGACAAGCCGTGCTGACCATGCGTCAAGGCAGCGACGAAGTGCGCGAGGGCGTGGCGCTTGCCAATCAAGCAGGCAAGGCGCTGCAGGATATTACCCATAGCGTGGAACAAGTCGTACAGATGATCGGGCAGATCGCCAATGCCACCCGCGACCAATCCGCGGCCAGCGACTCGCTCACCCTGACCGTCGAGGAAATCGCGCGCATGGCGCAAGAAAACAGCCGTGCCGTCGAAAGCGCGGCATCGGCTTCGCAAGAAATGGCAAACCAGTCGCAAGGCCTGCAAAACATGATGCGCCAATTCCGCTTATAGGGCCGTTAAATCGCCATGGCAACAATGCGCGCACAATAGGAGTTAAAGGAGTGGCACCATGTCAGAGTTACTGAAAAACATAGACGGCCGGACCAAGCTGGCCGGCACCAATAAACTGGAGATTCTGCTCTTCACCCTAGGCGTGGACAATCGTTCCGGCCGGCGTGAAACGTATGGCATCAATGTTTTCAAGGTACGCGAAGTCATGCGCGTTCCGGAGATTACGCGTCCACCGGAATTGCCACCCTCGGTGGAAGGCATGGTCAGCCTGCGCGGCCAGCTCGTTCCCATCGTCGACTTGGTCAAATACGCCGGCGTGCAGACCGAGGCCAAACCGGAAGTGAT
>DAIAMA010000004.1 GCA_027438535.1 bacterium | reverse complement strand
CGCCTTCCTGATGCCGGTAGAAGACGTCTTCTCCATCTCCGGGCGCGGCACCGTAGTCACCGGCCGGATCGAGCGCGGCATCGTCAAAGTCGGCGACGAAATCGAGATCGTTGGCCTGAAGCCCACCGTCAAGACCACCTGCACCGGCGTCGAAATGTTCAGGAAACTCCTGGATCAAGGCCAAGCGGGCGATAACGTCGGCGTGCTGCTGCGCGGCACCAAGCGCGAAGAAGTCGAGCGCGGCCAAGTGCTGGCCAAGCCCGGCTCCATCACCCCGCACACCAAATTCACCGCCGAGATCTACGTCCTGTCCAAAGAAGAGGGCGGGCGTCACACCCCCTTCTTCAACGGCTACCGCCCGCAGTTCTACTTCCGCACCACCGACGTGACCGGTGTTGTGACCCTGCAGGAAGGCACCGAGATGGTGATGCCGGGCGACAACGTCTCGATCACGGTAGCGCTGATTCAGCCGATCGCGATGGAAGACGGATTGCGCTTCGCGATTCGCGAAGGCGGCCGTACCGTCGGCGCCGGCGTGGTGGCGAAAATTATTGAGTAAGGCCAGGGTCGTTTACGAACGATCCATAAAGGAAAACAGATGCAAAGCCAAAAAATCCGCATTCGCCTCAAAGCATTCGATTATCGTCTCATCGACCAATCCGCGCTGGAGATCGTCGAAACAGCCAAGCGCACCGGTGCCATCGTCAAGGGACCGGTGCCCCTGCCGACGCGGCTGCAGCGTTTCGATATTCTGCGTTCGCCCCATGTGAACAAGGCGTCGCGCGACCAATTCGAGATGCGCACCCATCTGCGTTTGATGGATATCATCGATCCCACCGATAAAACGGTGGATGCGCTGATGAAGCTCGACTTGCCCGCGGGCGTGGACGTCGAAATTAAGTTGTAAGTTTTTAAGGTGCCGGCCTATCGTAGCCGGTTCTGATAAAGGAAGCGAAAAATGAGCCTTGGACTTGTCGGTCGTAAGATTGGCATGACACGATTCTTCACCGAAGACGGCGTGGCCGTTCCGGTGACGGTGGTGGACGTGTCCAACAACCGCGTGACCCAAATCAAGACCCCGCAGACTGACGGTTATGCCGCGCTGCAGGTCACTTTTGGCGTACGTCGTGCTACACGCGTTACCAAGCCACAGGCGGGTCATTTCGCCAAAGCCGGCGTAGAAGCCGGCAGTGTGGTGCGCGAATTCAATATTGCCGATGGCGAGCTGGCGAACTACAGCCTGGGCAAACACATCGGCGTGGATATTTTCCAGGTGGGCCAGAAGGTGGATGTCTCCGGCGTGACCTTGGGTAAGGGTTTCTCCGGTGCGATCAAGCGCCACCACTTTAGCTCCAACCGCGCTAGCCACGGTAATTCGCTGTCGCACAATTCGGCGGGTTCGATCGGTATGGCGCAGGATCCGGGCCGGGTGTTTCCCGGCAAGAAAATGGCGGGTCATTTGGGCGCGGTTACGCGCACCACGCAGACACTGGAAATCGTGCGCATCGATGCTGAGCGGCAATTGCTGATGATCAAGGGCGCGGTGCCCGGTTCCAAGGGCGGTAATGTGGTCGTGCGCCCCGGCGTGAAGGCAGGTGCATAATGGAACTCAAGCTGATTAACGAGCAAGGTGCGCAAGTGTCGAGCCTGCAAGCGTCCGACACCACATTCGGCCGTGAATACAACGAGGCTTTGGTACACCAGGTCGTCACCTCTTTCTTGGCCAATGCCCGTAGCGGCACGCGCGCGCAGAAAGATCGCGGCGAAGTGTCGCATACCACGCATAAGCCATGGCGTCAGAAAGGTACCGGCCGCGCACGCGCCGGTATGTCTTCCAGCCCGATTTGGCGTGGCGGCGGAAAAGCGTTCCCGAATAGCCCGGACGAAAACTTCAGCCAGAAAATCAACCGCAAGATGTATCGCGCTAGCATGCAAGCGATTCTTTCCGAGCTGGCGCGTCAAGGCCGCCTGTCGGTGATCGAGGATCTAAAAATCGATGGTCCCAAGACCAAGGCGCTATCGGTCAAGCTGAAAGGCATGGGCTTCGATCAGGTGATGATCGTGACCGACAACGTGGATGAAAATCTTTACTTGTCGTCGCGCAACCTGGCCAACGTCTTGGTGGTGGAGGCGCAACACGCCGATCCGTATAACCTGGTGCGTTACCCGAAAGTGCTGCTCACCAAGAGCGCGGTGAAAAAATTCGAGGAGTTGCTGGCATGAATCCCGAACGTTTGATGCAAATCATCTTGGCGCCGGTGATTTCCGAGAAAAGCACGCTGGTTGGCGACTTGCACAATCAAGTGCCGTTCCGCGTCTTGGCGAGCGCTACCAAACCCGAAATCAAGGCCGCGGCCGAATTGATGTTCGGCAAAAAAGTGATGGCGGTGAATGTGACCAACGTCAAGGGTAAAGCCAAGCGCCATGGCCGTTTCCAGGGCCGCCGCCGCGATTGGAAAAAAGCCTATGTGTGCTTCGAGCCCGGCACGGAGATTAACTTCATCGGCACCGAAGCGTAAGCGCGGGGCGAGGAGAAAAATATGCCATTAATTAAAGTTAAACCGACTTCCCCCGGCCGCCGTGCCGTGGTCAAGGTAGTCCACCCGGATCTGCATAAAGGCCGTCCGCTGGAAAGCCTGACCGAGGCGCAATCGAAGAAAGCCGGCCGCAACAACAACGGCCATATCACCACGCGTCATCAAGGCGGCGGACATAAGCAGCAATACCGCGTAGTGGACTTCAAGCGCAACAAAGACGGCATCGCGGCAAAAGTGGAGCGGCTCGAATACGATCCCAACCGCAGCGCGCATATCGCCTTGTTGTGTTACGCCGACGGCGAGCGCCGCTACATCATTGCGCCCAAAGGCGTGGCAGTGGGTACGGAATTATTGAGTGGTGCCGAAGCACCAATCAAGCCGGGCAATACGCTGCCTTTGCGCAACATCCCCGTGGGCAGCACGGTGCATTGCATCGAAATGCTGCCCGGCAAAGGCGCGCAATTGGCCCGCTCCGCCGGCACCTCGGTGCAGTTGTTGGCGCGTGAAGGCAGCTATGCGCAATTGCGTTTGCGCTCCGGCGAGATTCGCAAAGTGCACGTGGATTGCAAAGCCACGATCGGTGAAGTCGGCAATGCCGAGCATAACTTGCGCTCGATCGGTAAAGCGGGCGCAGTGCGCTGGCGCGGCATACGTCCGACCGTGCGTGGCGTGGCGATGAATCCGATCGACCATCCGCATGGCGGTGGCGAAGGTAAGACCGCCGCCGGCCGGCAGCCGGTGAGTCCATGGGGCGTGCAGACCAAAGGGTATCGCACGCGTCGCAACAAGCGCACCACGAATATGATCGTGCGCCGTCGTTACAAGAAATAACTGAGGTTCCGCTATGGCTCGTTCCGTTAAGAAAGGCCCATTCGTCGATGTCCACCTGGTCAACAAGGTGGAGGCCGCCAACGCCACGCGCGATAAGCGCCCGATCAAGACCTGGTCGCGCCGTTCCACGGTGCTGCCCGATTTCGTGGGCCTTACCATCGCCGTGCATAACGGCAAGCAGCATATCCCGGTGTTTATCACCGAGAATATGGTGGGTCACAAGCTCGGCGAATTCGCATTGACACGCACGTTCAAGGGTCATGCCGCCGACAAGAAAGCGGTCAAGAAATAGGAGAGCATGATGAAAGTTTCTGCAGTGCTGCGTGGCGTACGGCTTTCTGCCCAAAAAGGGCGGCTGGTGGCCGATCTGGTGCGCGGCAAGAAGGTCGAGCAAGCGTTGAATATTCTTGCCTTTAATCCGAAAAAAGGCGCGGACATTATTAAGGCCGTGCTGGAGTCCGCGATCGCGAACGCCGAGCACAACGAAGGTGCCGATATCGATGAGCTGAAAGTGACCACGATTCATGTGGATCAAGGCCCGGTGATGAAGCGTTTCCGCGCCGCCGCCAAAGGCCGCGGCGTGCATATTCACAAGCCTACCTGCCATATCACCGTCACCGTCGGCGACTAAGTCAAAAAGGAATAGCATGGGACAGAAGATCAATCCAACCGGCTTCCGGCTCGCGGTCAACAAAAACTGGTCGTCCAAGTGGTACGCCAACAGCCGCAAGTTTCCTGTGATGCTGATTGAAGACATTAAGGTACGCGAGTTTCTGAAAAAGAAACTGGCGCATGCCATGGTGTCGCGTGTCGTCATCGAGCGCCCGGCGCGCAACGCCAAGATCACCATTTACAGCGCCCGCCCCGGCGTGGTGATCGGTAAGAAAGGGGAGGATATCGAAGCCTTGCGCAGTGCCCTACAAAAGATGATGGGCGTGCCGGTGCACGTGAATATCGAAGAAGTGCGCAAGCCCGAAGTCGATGCGCAGCTCATCGCGGATAACATCGCGCAGCAACTGGAAAAGCGCGTGATGTTCCGCCGTGCCATGAAGCGTGCGATGCAAAACGCCATGCGGCTTGGCGCGCAAGGCATCAAGATCATGAGCGCGGGCCGCTTGAACGGCAGCGAAATCGCTCGCGATGAATGGTATCGCGAGGGCCGCGTGCCCTTGCACACCTTGCGCGCGGATATCGATTATGGTTTCGGCGAAGCCAAGACCACCTATGGCATTATCGGCGTTAAGGTGTGGGTGTTCAAAGGCGAAACCTTGAGCAAACATGAAGTTGCCGCGCCGGTCGAGCCCGAGAAGAAACCTCGCAAGGCAGGAGTAAGAAATGCTGCAGCCAGCTAGAAGCAAATACCGCAAACAACAAAAAGGCCGCAACACCGGCATTGCGACGCGCGGCAACAAAGTCAGCTTCGGCGACTTCGGTCTGAAGGCCGTTGCCCGTGGCCGGCTAACCGCGCGCCAGATCGAAGCGGCGCGGCGCGCCATGACTCGCCACATCAAGCGCGGTGGACGGATTTGGATCCGGATTTTCCCGGACAAGCCGATTTCGACCAAGCCGGCCGAGGTGCGGATGGGTAATGGTAAGGGCAACCCCGAGTATTGGGTCGCCGAGATCCAGCCGGGCAAAGTGCTGTATGAAATGGACGGCGTGAATGAAGAGATCGCGCGCGAGGCGTTCCGCCTGGCCGCGGCCAAACTGCCGATTTCGACGACATTCGTCACGCGTTCCTTCGGTTAAGGCGCAAGAGGTAGAACATGAAAGTCAGTGAATTACGCACCCAGACGGTGGATGAAATGAAGAGCGAGTTGCAAGCGCTGCTCAAGGCCCAGTTCGGCCTGCGCATGCAACTCGCCACGCAGCAATCCACCAAAACCGATCAGTTGAAAAAGATGCGCCGCGACATTGCCCGCGTGCGCACCCTCCTCACCGAAAAAGCGAGGCAAGCATGACCGAGCCCAGTATGACCGAGCAAACAGCCAAAATGCAGCGCACCCTCACCGGGCGCGTGGTGAGCGATAAGATGGACAAGACCGTGACCGTGCTGGTGGAGCGCAAAGTGAAGCACCCGCTGTATGGCAAGGTGATCCGGCGCTCGCAGAAATACCATGCGCACGATGAAAATAACGAATTCCACCCCGGCGATTTGGTGGAAATCGAGGAATGCCGTCCGCTGGCTAAGACCAAGGCCTGGCGTGTGGCGCGGCTGGTGGAAAAAGGCCGCGCTATCTAGCGTTTCTAAGGTTACGTATTGCACAAGGCGCGAGTTTCCAGTAAAATCTCGCGTTTTCCCTGGCGCGCTGGCGGCAAGGTCTCCGGCGGGCCAACCAAAACTGACCGTCGTGAGTGCGCCTCGGCAATAAGCGGGCAAGACGGATTAAGTTGGAGAGCAAAACATGATTCAAATGCAGTCCATGCTGGATGTTGCCGATAATACCGGGGCGCGCACCGTGATGTGCATCAAGGTATTGGGCGGCTCCAAGCGCCGCTACGCCGGCATCGGCGACGTCATCAAAGTCAGCATTAAAGATGCGGCTCCCCGCGGGCGCGTCAAAAAAGGCGAAATCTACAACGCCGTAGTGGTACGCACCGCCAAAGGCGTGCGCCGCCCCGATGGTTCCCTGGTTAAATTCGATGGCAATGCCGCCGTGCTCCTGAACGCCAAGTTGGAGCCGATCGGCACGCGTATTTTCGGGCCTGTCACCCGTGAGCTGCGCACCGAGCGCTTCATGAAGATTGTCTCGCTCGCGCCGGAAGTGCTGTAAGGAGCAATCATGCGAAAAATTAAAAAAGGGGACGACGTGGTCGTCCTGACTGGAAGAGATAAGGGCCGCCGCGGCACCGTATTGCGTGTCATGCCTGACATGAAGCTGGTGATCGAGGGCGTCAATAAAGTGAAGAAGCACGCTAAGCCGAATCCGATGCAGGGCACGTCGGGCGGAATCGTCGAAAAAGAAATGCCGATCCAATCTTCCAACGTGGCCTTGTTCAACCCGGCGACGCAAAAAGCGGATCGTGTGGGCATTAAGGTGTTGGAAGACGGGCGCAAAGTGCGCTTCTTTAAATCCAACGGCGAAGTAGTGGACGCGTAAGGAATGACCATGGCTCGCTTACAAGCATTTTACAAAGAAACCATCGTGCCCAAGCTCATGCAAGAGTTTGGTTATAAATCCATCATGGAAGTGCCGCGCATCGAAAAGATCGTCATCAATATGGGTGTGGGCGAAGCGGTGGGCGACAAGAAGGTCATGGAACATGCTGTCGGCGATATGCAGAAAATCGCCGGGCAGAAAGTGGTTGTTACCAAGGCCCGTAAATCCATCGCCACCTATAAGGTGCGCGAAGGCTATCCGGTAGGCTGCATGGTAACGCTGCGCAAACAGCGCATGTTTGAATTCCTGGATCGCCTGGTGACGATCGCGATTCCGCGTATTCGCGACTTTCGCGGTATTTCCGGGCGCGCATTCGACGGCCGCGGGAATTTCAATATGGGCGTAAAAGAGCAGATTATTTTTCCCGAAATCGAATACGACAAAATCGACGTATTGCGCGGGATGATCATCACCATCACCACCACCGCGAAGACCGACAAAGAAGGCCGGGCTCTGCTCGCCGCTTTCAGCTTCCCCTTCAAGAACTGAGGTTGCCATGGCCAAGTTAGCCGTCATTAATCGTGAGCAAAAGCGCCGCAAAACGGTGCAAAAATTCGCCGCCAAGCGCGCCGAGCTTCTTGCGATCATCAACAACAGCAAGGCTTCCGACGAGGAGCGCTACGAAGCGCGCCAGAAATTCCAGGGGTTGCCGCGTAACGCTAGCCCGGTGCGACTGCGTAATCGTTGCGCGCTCACGGGGCGCCCGCGCGGGGTTTTCCGTAAATTTGGATTAGCACGCACCAAGGTGCGCGAGTTCGCGATGGCCGGTGAAATACCGGGCATCGTGAAAGCTAGCTGGTAAGGGGTAAATAACGATGAGCATGAGTGATCCCATCGCCGATATGCTGACCCGCATCCGCAACGCGCAAGCGGCGGACAAAGTGAGCGTATCCATGCCTTCCTCCAAGCTAAAAGTGGCGATTGCCAAAGTGCTGAAGGACGAAGGCTATATCGATGATTTTGCGGTACGCGAAAATGATGCCAAGGCGGCGCTTGAGCTGGGTCTCAAATACTATGCCGGACGCCCCGTGATTGCGCGTATCGAGCGTGTGTCCCGGCCCGGGCTGCGTGTGTACAAAGGTTCCGGCGATATTCCCAAGGTCTTGAATGGCCTGGGCGTCGCTATCGTCTCCACTTCGCAGGGCGTGATGACCGATAAAAAGGCGCGCGCGGCCGGCGTGGGCGGCGAAGTACTGTGCATCGTGGCGTAAGGGGAAAACACTCATGTCACGCGTAGCTAAAAATCCAGTAGCGATTCCCGCCGGCGTCGAAGTCACGCTCGCCGCGGAAGAGATTATCGTCAAGGGCCCGCTGGGTACTTTGAAGCAAAAGCAAAACGCCAATGTCAAAATAGTGAAAGACGGCGCCGAGCTTAAAGTCGAAAAGAATGCCGAGAGCATCGCTGCCGATGCCATGTCCGGCACCATGCGCGCTTTGCTCGCCAATATGGTGCACGGCGTGAGCAAAGGCTTCGAGCGCAAGCTGACATTGGTGGGCGTGGGTTACCGCGCGCAAGCCAAGGGCGATGTGTTGAATTTGACGCTGGGTTTTTCGCACCCGGTGGATCACAAGATGCCCGCGGGCGTCAAAGTCGAGACCCCAACGCAAACCGAGATCGTGGTTAAAGGGGCCGACAAGCAACAAGTGGGTCAGGTCGCCGCCGAAATTCGTGCCTATCGTTCGCCCGAGCCCTACAAAGGCAAGGGTGTGCGCTACGCCGATGAGGTGGTGGTCATCAAGGAAACTAAGAAGAAGTAATTAGGGGCTGGTCATGAATCCGAAACAAGCTCGTCAGCGCCGTGCACGTAAAACCCGTGCCAAGATCGCTGAGCTGAAAGTGGCGCGGTTGTTGGTGAATCGTACCAATCTGCATATCTACGCGCAGATCATCGATGCCACCGGCGGTAAAGTGCTGGCCTCCGCATCCACGCTCGATAAAGCGGTGCGCGCGGAAGTCAAGAATGGCGGTAATACCGCGGCAGCGGCCATGATCGGCAAGCGCATCGCCGAGAAGGCGAAAGCGGCGGGCATCGAGACCGTGGCGTTTGACCGCTCCGGCTTTAAATATCACGGGCGCGTCAAAGCGCTGGCGGAGGCCGCGCGTGAGGGCGGCCTCAAGTTTTAGTCGAGGATAAAATGGCAAAAGTCGAGACAGAAGAGCGCGGCGACGGTCTGCGCGAAAAAATGATTTCGGTAAACCGTGTCACCAAAGTGGTGAAGGGCGGCCGTATCATGGGTTTCGCCGCGCTTGCCGTGGTCGGTGACGGCGACGGCGGTATCGGCATGGGCAAGGGCAAGGCCAAGGAAGTGCCGGTCGCCGTACAAAAAGCCATGGAAGAAGCGCGTCGCACCATGGTCAAGATTTCGCTTAAGAGTGGTACTTTGCAGCATGCCGTGATCGGCGAGCATGGCGCTTCCAAGGTGATTATGCAGCCGGCCTCCGAGGGTACCGGTATTATCGCCGGCGGCGCGATGCGCGCGGTGTTCGATGTGATGGGTGTGCACAATGTGTTGGCCAAGTGCATCGGCTCTACCAACCCCTACAATGTGGTGCGCGCCACGCTGCATGGCCTGAAAGCCATGTCTACCCCGTCCGAGATTGCCGCCAAGCGCGGTAAGTCGGTCGACGAGATCATGGAGTGAACATGGCTGCGGCGAAAAAAATTAAAGTGACTTTGATGAAAAGTACGATCGGCACGATCGTATCGCATCGCGCTTGTGTGCGCGGCTTAGGCCTGCGTCGCATTCGCCACACGGTTGAAGTCGAGGATACCCCGGCGGTACGCGGCATGATCAATAAAGTGTCTTATCTCGTGAAGTGCGAGGGTTAAATGCAGCTCAATACGATGCAACCGGCGCCTGGCGCCAAATCCCCTAAACGCCGCGTTGGCCGCGGCATTGGCAGCGGTTTGGGGAAAACGGGCGGGCGCGGCCACAAAGGGCAAAAATCGCGCTCCGGCGGTTTTCATAAGGTGGGATTCGAAGGCGGGCAGATGCCGCTGCAACGGCGTTTGCCGAAGCGCGGCTTCGTGTCGCTGACCAAGGGCGATACCGCGCAGGTGATGCTGTACGCACTGGAGAAGCTGGGCGCGGATAAGGTGGATTTGCTCGCGTTGAAGCAAGCGGGTCTGGTGCCGTCGCGCGCTTTGCATGCCAAGATCGTGTTATCCGGCAGTATCGCCAAGGCGATTACGGTACAGGGCTTAGGCGTGACCAAGGGTGCGCGCGCCGCGATCGAGGCGGCTGGCGGCAAGATTGTCGAAGCTGAATAGTGGACACTTAGGATCAGTGTGGCTCTAGAGAACATCATCGGTGCGAATGCAAAGCTGGGCGACCTGAAAAAACGCCTCCTGTTTCTGCTCGGCGCGCTGATCGTGTATCGCATCGGCACCCATATTCCGGTGCCGGGGATCGATCCGGCGCAGTTGGCGCAAATGTTCAGTTCCAAGGGCGGCGGCATCTTGGACATGTTCAACATGTTCTCGGGCGGCGCCTTGGGGCGATTTTCGGTGTTGGCGCTGGGAATCATGCCGTACATCTCGTCCTCCATCATTATGCAGTTGATGACGGTGGTATCGCCGCAGATGGAGGCATTGAAGAAAGAGGGTGAATCGGGGCGGCGCAAGATTACGCAGTACACGCGCTATGGCACGGTGGTATTGGCGGTGTTTCAATCGCTGGGCATCGCGGTCGCGCTGGAGTCTCAGCAGGGCTTGGTGCTCGATCCTGGGATGATGTTCCGGGTCACCACGATGGTGACGTTGACCACCGGCACCCTGTTTTTGATGTGGTTAGGCGAACAAATTACCGAGCGCGGCATCGGCAACGGTATTTCGCTGATTATTTTTTCCGGCATCGTGTCGGGCCTGCCGCATGCGATTTACGGCACCTTGGATTTGGTGCGCACTGGCGCGTTTTCGATCCCCTTGGCGCTGATGATTTTTGCCGGCGTCGTTCTGATCACCTATCTGGTGGTGTTCGTGGAGCGCGGGCAGCGCAAGATCGTGGTGAATTACGCCAAGCGCCAAGTGGGGAACAAGATTTTCGGCGGGCAGAGCAGCCACCTGCCGTTGAAGTTGAATATGGCGGGTGTGATTCCGCCGATTTTCGCATCGAGCATTATTTTGTTTCCGGCCACTTTGGCAGGCTGGTTTGGTTCGCACGAGGGCTTGGGTTGGTTAAAGGACGTGTCCGGCGCGTTGTCGATGGGGCAGCCTTTGTACGTGATACTGTATACGTCGGCCATTATCTTCTTCTGTTTTTTCTACACGGCCTTGGTATACAACCCGAAGGAGACGGCGGATAACCTGAAGAAGAGCGGCGCTTTCGTGCCCGGTATCCGGCCTGGCGAACAAACCGCGCGCTATATCGAGAAGATCATGCTGCGCTTAACGCTAGTGGGTGCGCTGTATATCACCCTGGTGTGCTTGGTGCCGGAATTTTTGATTTTGAAATTTAATGTGCCGTTTTATTTTGGCGGCACCAGTTTGCTGATTATCGTGGTGGTGACCATGGACTTCATGTCCCAGGTGCAGGCGTACTTGATGACGCACCAATACGAAAGCTTGCTCAAGAAAGCGAATTTCAAGGGCGGCTTGGCACGGTAACGGTTAGAGGACGATGGCAAAAGAAGAGACGATTGAGATGCAAGGGGAGGTGTTGGAGAACCTTCCCAGCGCAACATTTCGCGTCAAGTTGGAAAACGGACACGTGGTTTTGGGTTATATCTCCGGGAAAATGCGTATGCACTATATTCGCATCTTGCCGGGGGATAAGGTCACGGTGGAAATGACGCCCTATGATTTATCGCGCGCCCGGATTATCTACCGGGCAAAGTGAAATGGCGGTTGGCGGATGTCAACAGCCGGTGAAGGAGAGTAAGCATGCGAGTACAAGCGTCGGTTAAAAAAATCTGCCGTAAGTGCAAAATTGTCCGCCGCAAAGGCGTGGTGCGCGTTATCTGCGCCGAGCCGCGGCACAAGCAGCGCCAAGGTTAAGCGCTTAAGTTGTTGATCGCTAACGGTTTGAATGTTATCATTTAAAGTTTTCGTACGTCGGAAACTATTTTGCTGGGAGTAATGGCATGGCCCGTATCGCTGGGGTGAATATCCCCAACCACCAACATGCAGTCGTCGCGTTGACCGCGATTTACGGTATTGGGCGCACGCGCGCGCAGAAAATTTGCGCGGCGGCCGGCGTTAACACTGCCAGCAAGATGAAAGATCTGACCGACAACGAGATGGAAAAACTGCGCGATGAGGTGGCCAAGGTGACGGTGGAAGGCGATCTACGCCGCGAAGTCACGATGAACATTAAGCGTCTGATGGATCTCGGCTGCTACCGCGGTCAGCGCCATCGTAAAGGCCTGCCCGCGCGCGGCCAGCGCACGCGCACCAATGCGCGTACCCGCAAGGGCCCGCGCAAAGCGATTAAGTCCTCCAAGTAAGCTACGCTTAAGGAATTGAAACATGGCAACTAAGACCCCCGCAGTTCGGGTGCGCAAGAAGGTTAAGAAAAGCGTGGCGGAAGGCATCGCCCATATACACGCTTCGTTTAACAACACCATCATCACCATCACCGACCGCCAAGGCAACGCGCTTTCGTGGGCCACCGCCGGCGGAGCCGGTTTTAAAGGCTCGCGTAAGAGCACGCCATTCGCGGCGCAGGTGGCGGCCGAGCATGCGGGTAAAGTGGCGCAGGAGTGCGGCGTGAAAAACCTCGAAGTCCGCATTAAAGGCCCCGGCCCCGGCCGCGAATCCGCGGTGCGTGCGTTGAACGCCGTGGGCTTCAAGATTACCCAGATTGCCGACGTGACGCCGGTGCCCCACAACGGTTGCCGCCCGCCTAAAAAGCGTCGCATCTAATTCAGGAGAAAGATCGTGGCGAGATATATCCAAGCCAAGTGCCGTCAGTGCCGCCGGGAAGGTGAAAAACTCTTCCTTAAGGGCGAGAAGTGCTTCACCGATAAATGTTCGATCGAGCGCCGCGATTATGCGCCTGGTCAGCACGGCCAGAAGAGCGGCATGCGCCTCTCCGATTACGGCCATCAATTGCGCGAGAAGCAGAAAGTGCGCCGTATTTATGGCGTGCTGGAGCGTCAATTCCGCGGTTATTACAAGGCCGCCGACAGCAGCAAGGGCGTGACCGGCGAGAGCCTGTTGCAATTGCTGGAAAGCCGTCTCGATACCGTGGCCTATCGCATGGGCTTCGGCGCTTCGCGTTCCGAAGCGCGCCAAGTGGTGCGTCATAACGGGATTCTGGTGAATGGCCGCCGCGTGAACATTCCGTCCTATTTGGTGCGCCCGGGCGATGTGGTGGAAGTGGCCGGCCCGGCCAAAACCCAGTTGCGCATCAAAGGCGCGGCGGCGGCGGCCGAAGGCCGCGGTTTTCCGGAATGGGTCGCGGTGGACATCGCGGCGCTAAAGGGCACTTTCAAGGCATTGCCGGTGCGTTCCGAATTGCCCGCCACTATCAACGAGCATCTCGTGGTCGAGTTGTACTCCAAGTAATCACATCCACTGAACGGGGAACGATTCATGCAAAGCAGCGCAACCGAATTTCTGAAACCACGCGTCGTCGACGTGGAGCAAGTGTCTCCCTTGCGTGCCCGCGTCGTGATGGAGCCGTTCGAGCGCGGCTATGGACACACCTTGGGCAATGCGCTACGCCGCATTCTGCTCTCGTCCATGCCCGGTTATGCCATCACCCAGGTGAAAATAGACGGCGTATTGCACGAGTATTCCGCGATCGAAGGCGTGCAAGAAGATGTCGTGGATATTCTGCTCAACCTTAAAGGCATTTCGCTGAAGATGCACAATCGCAGCGAGACCACCTTGCGCTTGGTTAAACAAGGCAAGGGCGTGGTGACCGCGGGCGATATCGAGCCCAACCACGACGTCGAAATTCTCAACCCGGATCACGTGCTCGCGCACATGACCGGCAATGGCGCGCTCAATATCGAAATCAAAATCGAGCACGGCCGTGGTTATCAACCCGTGGCCTCGCGCCGCCTGGAAGAGCAAGAACACGCCATCGGCACCATCATGATGGACGCCTCGTTCAGCCCGGTGCGTCGCGTGAGCTATGCCGGGGAAAGCGCGCGCGTGGAACAGCGCACCGATCTCGACAAGCTGGTGATGGATATCGAAACCAACGGCGTGATCGATCCCGAGGAAGCCGTGCGCTATGCCGCGCGTATTCTGATGGATCAGCTCGGCGTGTTCGCCGATCTGAAAGGCACCCCGGCGATCGCCGAGACGCCGCGCGCACCCGCGATCGACCCGATCCTGCTGCGTCCGGTGGACGATCTGGAATTGACCGTCCGTTCCGCGAATTGCCTCAAGGCCGAAAATATTTACTACATTGGCGATTTGATCCAACGCACCGAGAACGAGTTGTTGAAGACCCCCAATCTCGGCCGCAAATCGCTGAACGAAATTAAAGATGTGCTCGCTTCCAAGGGGCTGACCCTGGGCATGCGTCTCGAGAACTGGCCGCCTGCCGGTCTCGAGCATCACGCTAAATTAGCCGCGAGCTAAGAAAAAAGGAAAGCACCATGCGTCACGGTAACGGACTACGTAAACTCAATCGCACCAGCAGTCATCGCTTGGCGATGCTGCGCAATATGGCGAACGCCCTGCTGCGCCATGAAGCGATTAAAACCACGCTGCCCAAGGCCAAGGAATTGCGCCGCGTGGCCGAGCCGCTGATTACCCTGGGCAAAAAGCCCTCGCTCGCCAATCGCCGCCTGGCTTTCAATCGCCTGCGCGATCGCGATATGGTGGTGAAATTGTTCGATACGCTGGGTCCGCGCTATCAGAACCGCAACGGTGGCTACTTGCGCATCCTCAAGTGCGGCTTCCGCCAAGGCGATAACGCGCCGATGGCGTTCGTCGAGTTGATGGATAGGCCCGAGATTAGCGACGCTGTCGCGACCGAATAACAAGGAAGTCTCTCCCTTTCAAAGCCGGCCTTGTGCCGGCTTTTTTATTGCGGTGAGCGCGCAAGGCGCGAGGCTCACAAAACGCATTCAATTTGCTATATATAAAATATCGCCCTATCTGCGCGAGTGTATCGGGGCTTATTTTGAGTGAGCGCAAAGGAATCGGGGGAAATGAAACGGATGGCGCGACGCATTCTGCATTTAGAAGACAATCCGGACGACGCGAAGTTGGTGCGTGCGTTTTTGGCAAGTCAAAATATCGCGGCGAAGGTGCTTGTCGTCAGCCATCCCGACGACTACCGTGCGGCCCTCGCGCGTGGCGGGTTCGACCTCATTATCTCCGATACCAGTATTCCCGGCTTCGATGCCATTGCAGCGATTGAAGCCGCGCAACAGGTGTGCCGCGATGTGCCCTTGATTGTGCTCTCGGGCGGGCAAAATAGCGCTGCGACGGCAATCAAGTACAAAGCCGCCGGCGCGGTCGACTACGTTACAAAACAAGACCTGTCGCGGCTGGCTTCCGTGGTTCAACAGGCCATGCATACACCCGTGCCACGGACCGGAACGGCATTTTCCTATACCCATGCCATGGAAAAGCTGGTGTCCGCCATCCAGATGCTGTCATTGGCGCGCGATCTCGATACCGTGATGAAAATCGTGCGGCGCGCGGCGCGCGAATTAACCGGCGCGGATGGCGCCACGTTTGTCTTACGCGAAGGCGAATCCTGCTATTACGCCGATGAAGATGCCATCGCTCCGCTGTGGAAAGGCTTGCGCTTCCCTATGAGCGCATGCATCAGCGGCTGGGCGATGCACCATCGCCAATCCGCCGTGATTGAAGATATCTATGCCGATGCCCGTATTCCCGCCGACGCTTATCGCCCCACATTTGTCAAAAGCTTGGTGATGGTTCCGATTCGCACGGAAGCCCCGATCGGCGCCATCGGCAATTATTGGGCGAGTACGCACCTCGCCAGCGCTGACGAGGTGAAAGTGCTGCAAGCCTTGGCCGATAGCACCTCGGTGGCGCTGGAAAATATTCAGCTCTACGCGGAATTGGAACAGCGTGTGCGGGAACGCACCACTCAATTCGAGGCGGCAAATAAAGAATTGGAGTCGTTTAGCTATTCTGTTTCCCATGATCTGCGCGCGCCACTCCGCAGTATCGACGGCTTTAGCCAACTGCTGTTGCGCGATGCGCATGGGCTGGACGAGCAAGCACAGGACAAGCTGCATCGTATCTGCAACGCCGCGCAGCGGATGAACGGGCTCATCGACGATTTGCTCGGATTGTCTCGCGTTACCCGGGCGCCGCTTAAGAAGCAGAAAATCCATTTTGCGCGAATCGCGGGAGAAATTATCGCGCTGCTTGCCGCAGAAGCACCCGAACGGCAAGTCGAGTGGATTGTCGACGACACTATATACGCAGTAGGCGACCCCGGTTTGTTGCGCATCGTACTGGAAAATTTATTGGCCAACGCATGGAAATTCACCTCGAAGCGGCCGGTCGCGCGTATCGAGTTCGGCCTGCTTGTGCAAGACGAACCGGTGTATTACGTCCGTGACAATGGCGCCGGTTTCGATTCCGCGCATGCCGAGAAATTGTTCGGCGCCTTCCAGCGCCTACACGCGGACACGGAGTTTCCCGGGACAGGTATCGGCTTGGCGACCGTGGCGCGGATTATTCGGCGGCATGGTGGACGAATATGGGCGGAGGCTGCGCCGGATCAAGGCGCGACGTTTTATTTCGTGCTTCCTCAATCCTAAGCATGAAGCGGAACAGCGGTGCTGACGTCGGCCCCACATCTTTCACTGCCACGTTTTTATGCGATATGAACGGCTAAATGATCGTTTTATTCACGGATTTTGGTGGAGATGGCCTGTATGTGGGGCAGGTGAAAGCCGTACTGGCGCGTGCCGCGCCGGCGCTGACGGTGATCGACTTATTACACCATGCGCCGCGCTTCGATATCACGGCTAGCGCGCATTTGCTGGCCGCGCTCTATCGCCAATTCGCGCCGGGTAGCGTATTTTTTGCCGTGATGGATCCGGGCGTGGGCGGTGCGCGCGATGCGGTGGCGATGATGGCGGATGGCTATTACTTCGTCGGCCCGGATAACGGCTTGCTGGCAGTGGTGGCGGCACGCGCGGAAACCATGCGAGTCTGGCGCATCGCTTGGCGGCCGGAAAAACTCTCCAATAGTTTTCATGGGCGTGATTTATTCGCGCCGATTGCCGCGTGGATTGCCGCGGGGCGGTTTCCGGCGGACAAGCTGGAACAAATCGACTCGCTCACTGTGCAAGCAAGCGGTGAAGATTTGGCGCGCATTATCTACATCGATCATTATGGCAATTGCCTAACCGGTTTACGCGCGGCATCGTTTCCGGATGCGAGCAGCTTGCGCGTGCCGAGCGAGACGGTATGCCGAGCGCGCACTTTCTCGGAGGTAGGCCCGGGCGTGGCGTTCTGGTACGAAAACAGTCTCGGGCTAGTGGAGATCGCGGTGAATCGCGGTAGCGCCGCACAGTGCTTGGGGCTGCATATCGGCGATGAAGTGCTTGTGGCTTGAAGGGGTGTTCGACGCGGGCGAGGCATACCTCGCCCCTACGGAATGCTTTTATATCCAGGCTGAAATAAATGCCACTTCGTCGCCATCCTTCAGGGGCGTAGCCAGTTCCGAGAATTGCTTGTTCACCGTGATGCGTACATTGTGCTTCCCT
>DAIAMA010000049.1 GCA_027438535.1 bacterium | reverse complement strand
AATAGAGTTCGAGGCAGGCGCTTTCCGCGTCTTGGATGAAGGCCTTAATCACCGCCTGATGGGCAACAAGCAACCCAGCAACGAATTCGGTGGAGGTGTTGCCGCACTGCAACCAGATGATCTTGGGTGGGAAGCCGTGGACAGGCTACGTTCGTAGAAATCCGAATCTTTGATGACGATGGTGAAACCGTTGTCGGCCGCGTATTGCCAGATAGCCGTATCGCTTGCCTGAGAATTATTACGTCTGCTGGCATATCACTTGGCGTATTCTTGGCCTGCACATTGCTTGTATTTGGCATTTATCACCTTACGTCTAGCTATCAAATGTTGGTTTATGGACGATACAGTAGCTTGGGTTTCGCAACTTTGGCCGGAATCATCTATTACTTCTTGAAGAGTACCGACAAGCGAAGCAGATACACCATGAAAGCGATCGCCAGCGGAATCAGCGCGAGCCCGAATACATTATTCCAGCCATACCACAGCGCCAAGGTCGGCGCGAATAAAGCCGCCAGCACCGTGCCGGAATTGCCCGCGCCGGCGATGCCNAGCGCGGCGCCTTGATGCTCGGGCGGATACCAGCGCGAGGCCAAGGGCAGCGCCACCGCGAACGCCGCGCCGGCAAAACCGAGAAACCCGCCGAGCAGCAATATTTGCTGATAGCTGTGAATGCCAAATCCCCAAGCGAAGCCAAGCGCGGCAATCACGATGACTTGGCCGATCGCGCCCGCCAGCTTCGGTTTGAGATGATCGACCAGCACCCCCATCACGATGCGCAGCAAGGCGCCGGCCAACACGGGCGTGGCCACCATCATGCCTTTTTGTCCCGCGCTGAGATGCAAGTCTTGCGCGATCTGGATGCCGAGCGGCCCGAGCATTACCCAGACCATGAAAGAGAGATCGAAATAAAAAAACGCCGCGAACAGCGTCGGGGGATGGCCGGCCTTCCAAAAATCGCGATTCATGCGGTCTCCTTAGTGTCCGGCACAAGCGATCTTGGCGGCTTGCGGCGCGAGCGCCAGCGCGCTCGCGGCAAGATACACCATACCGGCTTCGATTTTGATTGGATGCCGCGCGGCGCAACCCTCATCGGGCGCGACGGCGACGCCGCTATCCAATTCGATATGCCAGCCATGCAGCGGGCAAGCCACGCGCTTACCGGCGACGATGCCTTGCGACAGCGGGCCGCCCTTATGCGGGCAGCGATCGTCCAGGGCAAACACTTCGTCATCCAATGTGCGAAACACGGCGATATTCCCCGTCGCCCCACGCACCACGCGCGCGCCTTGACGCGGAATGTCCTCCAGCGCGCAAATTTTTAGCCATTCGGTCATTTCCATTTCCCTTCTTGTCATGACATTTTCAGACACCGGGGTGTCCCGTTTTTTCGCGCAAGCGCCCTTGCACCCGCACCCGATAGTCATCGCGCACGCCGCGTATCAAAATCATGCCCGACACTCCCATCGCCAGCAGCAGCACCGCTAGATAAGCCAAGGCATGCGAGGTATCGCCATAGACCGCGGCCAGCGCTAGCACATAAACCGGCCAGCTGAACGCCAAACCGCGTAAACCATGCTTTGCCACCAAGCCCAAAACCGCCCAATGCCGCCGCCTGCGTTGCCGCGGCGAATGGTAGGCCGCCAAGAACACCGCGCGCTCGAATTCATTCTGTAAATCTTCCAGCCGCCGCATCGCGCGTACTCAATGGGCGTCCGGCACAATCCCCATCTGGGGCAAATCGGCCAAACCGGTTTCACGCGCATGCCGCTCGAAGCCGCGATTGCGCCAGAAGAACGCGCCCGGCATGGTGGTAGGCACGACTAGCACATAAAACAGCGCGCGCCCGACGATCGCTGTGCCAAACACCAGCAGCGCGAGCAGACCCCAGGACAGCGCTCCGCCCCCCAGCCAAGCCAGCGCCAGCGCCATCAGCGCGCTCAGCGCCAAACCCGCATTGCGCGCCCAATAGGTGTAGCCGAAATCGGTGCGCTGCAAATAATGCGATGCCGCGCCTTCGCCGCCGCCGCGCGTGAGATCGCGCGCGTGATAAGCCAGGCCCACGCCTTCCAGTAGCAGGCCCGCCAACACCGGCAGAGCTAAGGTTTGCGCCAAACCCGCGCCGGCGTCGCCCGCCCACAAATACGCCAAGCCCGCCGTCAACGCACCCAAGCTCAACACATTGCCGAAGAAGCTCGCCAGCACTTGCCAGTGATTCCAAAAGGGCCGCGCTGGAATGCGATAGATGCGGCTCATGAAATAAATCGCGGCCAGCCCGGCGAGCAGCGCACCCCAGCCGCTGACTTGCACGGCCAGCTCCAGCAGCGATCGCGGCAGCCAAGCGAATAAACCGGGCACGGCGGTGAACAAGGTGTACGCACCGAGCAAATTGTAGAACACGGCGATACCCGCCACCTCGCGCGATACCGGCGAGTTGCGCAGATTATTGAAAGCGCGGTAGAAGCGGTGCGGCCGCCCTAAATGCAGGGTAGAGAGCACGAGCGCCACGGTCTCGATACCCAATAAGCCGAGCAAGAGCGTGGCGTGCAAGAGCGGATGCGCGGCATGTGCGAACATCGTCACGCCGAATAGCGGCCCGAGAAACAGCACCAGAAAAGCGCCCACCACGGCTTGCGACACCAAGGTGAAAATCACCAGCGGATCTTCGCGCGAGCGCAGTTTTTTTAGATTCCATTGCCTGGGGCGGCCATCCTCCGCGACTGTCGGCGTATAAACATTGGCATGGCGTTCGTCGCGCACATAGCGCAGCGGCATGGAGTCGGTGCGGCGCATTTCGCGCGGCAGGCTCTTAGCTTGCTGAAAGCGAATGTTGGGGTGGGTAATCTCGGGCGTGGGAAAACCGGGGAGACGTGTCTCCAATTGCTCGCGATGCTCGTGCGTGGTTTCGATCACGCCGAAATCCAGCGCGCCCGCCAGACACGCCGCGGCGCATGCCGGCTTGAGACCCACTTCCAAACGATCCACGCACATATTGCATTTGGACACATGGCCCGCCACCGGATCGAGTTGCGGCGCATTGTAGGGACACACCCAGGTGCAGTAGCCGCACCCGAAGCAAATGTCCGGGTCTTGCAATACCGCGCCATATTCGGCGAACTTGGTATAGGCCAAGGTCGGACAGCCTTTCAGGCACACCGGGTCATCGCAATGATTGCACGCCATCGAAATATTCATGCGCGCATAGGCCGGGAAGCTGCCGCCCTCCACATAGCCCACGGAACGGAAAGCGATATGCGCCGGTAAATTATTTTTTTCCGAGCACGCCGCTTCGCACGCATGACACGCGATGCAGTTGTCCGCGCTGAAATAAAATCCATGCTGTTTATAGCGGTTGGGATTAGTGCCGACGCTGCTATCGCCGTTGATATTCAGGCTCGCACCGCGCAGGGCATGGCCCTCGGGCACCGTTTCGATGGGTTTGCCATAACGATTGGTTTCCGGGTGCGGCGCATCCGGAATAAAAGCGTAAGCCGGTTCTTGGGGTCTGGGTTCAAACATGCTGGCTCCTGAATAGCTCATCGTTAATATGCTCGCGCCGCCGCATTGATGCGCGCCGCCGCGGCCTGATCCGGCGCGGGTTCGATTTTCACCGCGCAATGTTTAAACGCCGGCTGGCGCGAATGCGGATCGAGCAAACCCAGGGTCAGGCGGTTCACACACTCGTGAAAATGAAATGGGATGAAGGCCATGTCGCGCGGCACGCGTTGCGTGAGCTGCACCATCACGACGGCATCGCCGCGGCGCGAGGCGAGACGCGCATAGCTGCCGTGCGCGATGCCGAGCGCGCGCGCCGCGTCCGGATTCATCTCCATGTACGGCGTGGGGCTGAACTTGTTGAGGTTGCCGATCTTGCCGGTGCGGGTGCGCGTGTGGAAATGCTCCACCACGCGTCCGGAGTTGAGCCAGAAGGGATAGTCGGTATCCGGGCGCTCGTTGTTGTCGATGAAAGGCAGCGGGATGAGCCGCGCTTTTCCGTCCGCGTGTTGAAATTTTCCATCGCTGTAAAGCCGCGGCGTGCCGCTATCGGCGCCTTCTGTGCACGGCCACTGCATGCCGCGCTGCTGTTCGATTTTGGCGTAGCTCATGCCAGAATAATCCAGCATGCGGCCTTTCGAGAGTTGCTTCATTTCTTCGAACGCGCCTTCCGGGGTTTCGGGGAAATGCGGCAGCTTGCGCTCCCCCGCGAAACGCTTGGCGAGCTGCGAAAAAATCCAGAAATCCGGCTTGGCGTCGGCGGGCGGCCGGATCACATTGCGTACCAGGTTCACGCGGCGTTCGGTGTTGGTAAACACGCCTTCCTTCTCCGCCCATACCGCCGCGGGCAAATAGACATGCGCGTACTCGTTGGTTTCCACGTCCCGGTAGGCATCTTGCACCACCAGGAACTCCAGCTTCTCCAGTGTTTTGCGTATGCGCGGCGTATTCGGCATCGAGGTCATGGGGTTGGTGGCGACGAGCCATAGCCCCTTGATCTGTCCGGTTTCGATCGCGGGCAAAATATCCGTCATGAACATGCCGCGCTGCTTGGGGAAAAATTCGGCATCGATTCCCCAGAATGCGGCAACCTCCTTGCGATCCGCCTCGCTCTCCAAATAGCGGTAGCCCGGCAGTCCGGAGCAAGACGACCATTCTCGCGTCCCCATGGCATTGGACTGGCCGGTGATGGAAAGCGCGGTGCCGCCCGGTTTGCCGATATTGCCGGTGATGAGATTGAGATTATTGATCGCCACCACGCCATCCGAGCCGTGCGTGCTCTGATTGATGCCCATGGTCCAGATGGTCATCGCGGCGCCCGCCTTGGCGTATAAGCGCGCTACGTGGCGGATGGTATCCGCATCGATACCGCAGACGCGGGATGCGCTCACCGGATCGTATTGTTCGACCAAGGCGGCGAATTCATCGAAACCATTAGTATGCGCATCGATATAGGCGCGGTCCGCCAAATCTTCTTTCAAGATCACGTGCGCCAGGCTGTTGAGCAGCACCAGATCGGTACCAGGCGTGATCGCCAAATGCACGTCGGCCATTTGCGCGAACATGGTGACGCGCGGATCGACGACGATGACCGGAAACTTGCGTTTCTCCAGTGCCATTTTTAGCCGCCAGTAAATGATCGGATGCTGCTCCGGCAAATTGGAGCCGATGGCGAGCAAGCATTCGGTGTGCTCGAAGTCTTCATAACAACCCGGCGGGCCATCGCTGCCGAAGGAGCGCTTGTAACCGGACACGGAAGACGCCATGCACAGCGTGGTATTGCCGTCGTAGTTGTTGGTGCCGATCACGCCGCGCGCAAGCTTGCCCAGGGTATAAAACTCCTCGGTCATGATTTGGCCGGTGGAGATAATCGCGAATGCGTCGCGCCCATAGCGACTTTGAATGCGTTTGATTTCCGCACCGGTTTTATCCAGCGCGCTATCCCAGTTCGTTTCCCGAAACGCTTGCAGCCGCGAATCGCGCATCAGTGGCGTCGTGCCGCGGCCGCTGCTTTTGAATAACTCGTGCTCGAAAATACCTTTGATGCACAATTTTCCGCGGTTTACATCGGCATCCGCCACGCCGCGCGAGGCCACCGCGCGGCCTTGGCGGTCCAGGCCGACCTCGATCGAACAACCGGTGGAGCAATAGCCGCAGGTGGTGTATTCCCATTTGGTCACGCCCACATCGGCGATCTTGATCGGGTTCTTTTGTTTGCGTCCGAATAGCATGATTTACCTCAAACGCTCAGCGATTCGAATTCGTGCTGGGCCACGCCCTGCTTGCCGCGCTCGGCCCAGGGGTCTTTTTCAATTTCGAGCGCCGCGCGCAGGCGCGCGTAAGCGGCTTTGCGTCCCGCCGCGTCTTCCAATACGCGCTGTTTGATGTAGTCCATGCCGACCCGCTGCACCCAATGCACGGTGCGGTCGAGATAGCGCGCTTCTTCACGGTAAATTTGCAGAAAAGCGCCGGTGTATTCCAGCACCTCTTCCGGTGTTTTGACTTTCGCCAAAAACTGCGCCACTTCGGTTTTGATGCCGCCATTGCCGGCGATATAAATTTCCCAGCCGGAATCGACGCCGATCACGCCCACGTCCTTGATCGCGGCTTCGGCGCAATTGCGCGGACAGCCGGAGACCGCCAGCTTCACCTTGTGCGGCGCCCACATTTTCCAAAAGGCTTGCTCTAAATCGATGCCCATTTGCGTGGAATCTTGCACGCCGAAACGGCACCACTCGGAGCCGACGCAGGTTTTCACCGTGCGCAAGGCCTTGGCGTAAGCGTGGCCGGAAGGCATATCCAGATCGGCCCAGATGCCGGGCAGATCTTCTTTTTTAATCCCGAGCAAGTCGATGCGCTGGCCGCCGGTGACTTTTACCGTGGGCACATGGTATTTTTCCGCGACGATGGCGATGCGCTTTAATTCCGACGGCGTGGTGATCCCGCCGAACATGCGCGGCACCACGGAATAGGTGCCATCTTTTTGGATATTGGCATGCGCGCGCTCGTTAATGAAGCGCGACTGCGGATCGTCCTTGACCTCGTGCGGCCAAGTGGAAATCAAATAGTAGTTAAGCGCAGGACGGCACTTGGCGCAGCCTTCCGGCGTGCGCCATTCGAGAAAGCGCATGATCGCCGGAATCGATAGCAGCTTGTGTTCGCGCACCGCTTGCCGCACCTCCTCATGGCTATGCTCGGTGCATTCACACATTGATTCGGTTTTGGGTTGGGCCGAGTAATCGCCGCCCAAGGTGAAAGCGAGAATTTGCTCCACCAAGCCGGTGCAGGAGCCACAGGAACTGGACGCCTTGGTGTATTTGCGCACATCCGCGACGGTGAACAAGCCTTTTTCCTTGATCGCTTTGACGATGGCGCCCTTGCACACACCGTTGCAACCGCACACTTCCATTTCGTCGCTCATGGCGGCGGCTTTGTTTTGCCCCAAATGCCCGGTATCGCCGAGATGGCTCTCGCCGAACATGAGGTGATCGCGAATGTCCGCGATGTTGCGACCCTCGCGCAGCAATTGGAAATACCAAGCGCCGTCCACCGTATCGCCGTAAACCACGGCGCCCACCAGCTTGTTATCCTGAATCACCAGCTTCTTGTACACGCCGCCCGCCGGGTCGGACAAGACGATTTCTTCCCGCTCTTCGCCACCCATGAAGTCGCCCGCGGAGAATAGGTCGATGCCGGTGACTTTGAGCTTGGTGGACACTGCCGAGCCGGTATAGCGGCCGATGCCCATTTCCGCCAAATGATTGGCGCAGACTTTTGCCATTTCGAACAGCGGCGCGACCAAGCCATAGGCCACGCCGCGATGCGACACGCACTCGCCCACGGCGTAAATACGCGGATCGTAAGTCTGCATGGTGTCGCTAACCACGATGCCGCGATTGCAGTGTATGCCCGCCGATTCCGCCAGCGCGCTATTGGGGCGTATACCCACGGCCATCACTACCAGATCGGCGGGTATCTCCTGTCCGTCCTTGAAGCGCACGCCGGCCACCCGGCCCCCATGGCCGATAATTTGTTCGGTTTGTTTTTTGAGCAGGAAATGCAGCCCTTTTTCTTCCAGGCTTTTGCGCAACAGCGTAGCGGCGGTGCGATCCAATTGGC
>DAIAMA010000497.1 GCA_027438535.1 bacterium | reverse complement strand
GGGAAAGCTCGCAACTGCACACCAGCCTGCAGCAGACGGTTCAATGCAGCAGGGTTGTCTGCGTCATATTGAGCGAGCATTTGAAGGTTTGCTTCGGCCGTGGCCATCTCAAACGCCACTTTGTAGGCCTCTGGCAGTTTCTTCCAGGCGTCCAGGTTGACGTAGTAGCTCAATGACACACCTGGCTCCCAAAATCCTGGGTAATAGTAATACTTGGCCACTTTGTAGAAGCCCAGTTTTTCATCGTCATAAGGACCAACCCACTCGGCCGCATCAATGGTACCTTTCTCCAGCGCCGGGTATATGTCGCCGCCCGCGATTGTCTGAGGCACCGCGCCCAAGCGCGCCATGATCTTGCCACCCAATCCGGGCATGCGTACCTTTTTGCCCCGCAAATCCGACAGACCCTTGATTTCACTGCGCCACCAGCCACCCATTTGAGCGCCCGTGTTGCCACCGGGAAAATTGATGACGTTGTACTTGCTGTAAAACGACCGCAG
>DAIAMA010000496.1 GCA_027438535.1 bacterium | reverse complement strand
GGCAACAACAATGGTGGCTACAACCCTTGCTGATGAGCATGAGCAGTGACGCGGTATTCGTGGGGGCGGCCGTTCTGACGGCTTTCACCGACAATGCGGCACTTACTTATCTCGGCTCGCTGGTCGACGGATTATCCGAAAGCTTCAAGTACGCCTTGGTCACCGGAGCAGTGACAGGCGGCGGCCTGACCATTATCGCCAACGCGCCCAACCCGGCAGGCATCGCCATCTTGCGCGGACACTTCGAGGATGAAGCGGTGAATCCGATAGGGCTGCTGTTGGCCGCGCTACCGCCGACCATCATCGCGGCATTAGCATTCAATTTTCTATAGCCGGCTTGCAAAGGCTATTCCTGCGAGCCACTCTGCCAGTATTGTCCGTTTTATTATGCCGCGCCGAGTGACTTCAGCATGCTTTCCGCATCGCTCACTTCGAACTTGCCGGGGGCTTCGACATTGAGTGCCTTCACCACGCCATTGTCGACCAGCATGGAGAAGCGCTC
>DAIAMA010000495.1 GCA_027438535.1 bacterium | reverse complement strand
GTTGATTCTGCGTGCTACCGCACGCGAAATTTTTAACCAGACCTACCTGGTTAATTTTGCATGCTATCGCATGCGAAATCATTAACCATAAACCACCTGATTAATTTTGCGTGCTGCCGCACGCGAAACCCATCAACCAAAATCACCTGGTTGATTTTGCATGCTATCGCACGCGAAATCTGGTGGCCCGGGGCGGAATCGAACCACCGACACAAGGATTTTCAATCCTCTGCTCTACCGACTGAGCTACCAGGCCGTTTTTTCGCCCTTCCTTGGCGGGTTGGGTAAAACGAAGGCGCGCATTGTAGCGGCTCGCCGCATTGCGGGCAATATAAAAAACAAACCCCGCTGAGCGGGGTTGTTGCCGATTTATCGGCTTTACAACCCCGGCCTGCCCCTTGCGGGTACAAGGCGGGGTTTGTAAGGTACTAAAGCGCCTTGGCAGGCAATTACATCATGCCGCCCATGCCACCCATGCCGCCCATGTCTCCGCCGCCCATGC
>DAIAMA010000494.1 GCA_027438535.1 bacterium | reverse complement strand
ACTCAATAGCATTGGCGATAAGCAGGGTATTTTAGTTGCTGGGATATGAAGATATGCAAACAGCGATGCTTGATGTGCCGCGACTTTTAAACACCGGATTCCGGCTTCCGCCGGAATGACGCCCAAAGGACTTTTTGCAGATATGAAAGCAGGATGCGCGTGATGCAAGCCCGCTCTAAGCCGCCGACCGTAACTGCCGGTGATATAAAAACTCCAGTACCTGGCTGCGCAGGCGGTGGTAGTGCGCGTCGTTCGCCAAAGCTAAGCGCTCGCGCGGGCGCGGCAGGTCAACGGTCAGTATGTCGCCGATGGTCGCTGCCGGTCCGTTGGTGAGCATGACAATGCGGTCGGACAAGAGCACTGCTTCGTCCACGTCGTGCGTCACCATCATCACCGTGCTGCGGGTCGCTTGCGCGATGCGCATCAATTCATCTTGCAGATGAGCGCGGGTGAGCGCATCCAAGGCGCCGAAGGGTTCATCCAGCAATAATACTTTCGGTTCC
>DAIAMA010000493.1 GCA_027438535.1 bacterium | reverse complement strand
GAACAGCGGGACTTCGGCGTAGGTGTAATGCCCGCCCACCATCAAGATCACGCTATGGATTAGAATCAGCCAATACGCCAGCGCGGTGAGCGGGAAACGGCGATAGGTGACGGCGAGCACCGCAAAACCGATGAGCGCGGGCGCGACTTCCAGAAACCAAGTGAAATAGTCCTTGGGCCGAATCGCCGACCAGAGCAGCACACCGCAATAAATTCCGAGCCAAAGAACGCGTGCCATGCCTATTCCCGGTGATAGGGGTGATGCTGCAAGATGCTTATCGCGCGATACAATTGTTCGGCCAGCACCACGCGCACCAAGGCGTGCGGCAAGGTAAGCGGGGAGAGCGACCAGCCAAAATCGGCGTGCGCCTTGATTTCCGGCGCCAGGCCCTCTGCGCCGCCGATGATCAAGGCCACGTCGCGCCCGGCCGCGAGCCACTTCTGCAAGGCGTCGGCCAAGTCCACGCTGCGCCATTGCTTGCCGTGCTCATCGAGTACGATACGA
>DAIAMA010000492.1 GCA_027438535.1 bacterium | reverse complement strand
CGCGGCCCCATGAGGGATAGAAAACGGTTTCGTCCACTGCCTTGCTTGCCAGATCGCGCAGCGTCATCTCATCTAACTTTTCATGACGATTTTCATTCACCAGATTCTCTATAGTCTGTCCTCTGTCCTCTGTCTTCTGTCCGCTGTTTCCCATGCCGATGAACCATTGCGGGGTGGAACGGAAGATGATCGGTGTCTTGTGGCGCCAGCAATGCGGATAGCTGTGCTGCACCTTTTCCAGGCAAAGTAATAGACCGCCTTGTTGCAGCGCCTGAATGATGATGTCGTTCGCTTTCCAGACGAATACGCCGGCCAGCGCAACCTCGTTCACGGGCGGCACGGTTGATAAAAATTTGCCGTCGTCGCCGACCGGATTGTCTGTCGGCAGATGGTATTTCTGCCCGACGAAATAATCGTCCAGGCCATGCGCAGGCGCGGTATGCACAAGGCCCGTGCCGGAATCCGCCGTGACATGCTCGCCTGAGATCACGGGCACGATGCGGTC
>DAIAMA010000491.1 GCA_027438535.1 bacterium | reverse complement strand
AGATGTCTATCTCACCCAATGTGGGGGCGGTGTCCCAATATCTGACACGTATCCTCTCTGGACGCTTCTATAACACCGTGCGGGAAGGTGCGGGGCAGGCCCTGAGCTTTGTACCACCCTTGCGTGAACTGGCAAAAAAGGCGGAAGAAGGTGTTAAGGGGCTGGTGACGCCGGGGACCTTGTTTGAGGAAATGGGATTTCATTATTTCGGTCCCATAGATGGCCACGATCTGGATGCGTTGATCCAGACTCTTGAAAACCTAAAAAAAATCAGAGGGCCACGTTTACTCCATATCATCACCAAAAAAGGTAAGGGCTATGCTCCTGCCGAGCAGGATCCCTGTGGCTATCACGGAGTGACTCCGTTTAACCGGATGGATGGCAAAATGGCCAAGAAACCCGCCAGCGCGGTCAGTTACACGCAGGTTTTCGGCGATTGGCTCTGTGATAAGGGCGCGGCAGAAAAGCATCTGGTCGCTATCACGCCGGCCATGCGGGAGGGTTCC
>DAIAMA010000490.1 GCA_027438535.1 bacterium | reverse complement strand
GAACTCGACATTGCCGAGCGCCGCGTGCCGCAAGACGGCCGCTTCAAAGTGGCGGTCAGCGGGCGCGAGGTGGACTTTCGCGTTTCCATCATGCCGTCGATCTTCGGCGAAGACGCGGTGCTGCGGATTCTCGACAAGCAGGCGCTGTCCGATCAAGTGCAAGGCTTACGCTTGGATTTTCTGGGTTTCGATGAGCACAGCATGAAGGCCATGCGCAAACTTTCCAACGAACCCTACGGCATGGTGCTGGTGACCGGCCCCACCGGCTCGGGCAAGACCACCACGCTGTATGCCGCGATCACCGAGATCAATCACGGCCAAGACAAAATCATCACCATCGAAGCCCCGGTCGAATACCAGCTCCCCGGCGTGCTGCAAATTCCGGTGAACGAAAAAAAAGGCCTGACGTTCGCGCGCGGCCTGCGCTCCATTTTGCGTCACGATCCGGACAAGATCATGGTGGGCGAGATACGCGATCCGGAGACGGCGCAAATCGCGGTGCAAGC